>JALWLQ010000160.1 GCA_027084095.1 Persephonella sp. | reverse complement strand
TCTGGCTTGATGAGGGAATTTGAAAGATATATCACTCTACAGGTATTGGACAACCTGTGGAAAGAGCACCTTCACCTATTAGATAGACTAAGGGAAAGTGTATATCTCAGAGGATATGCACAAAGAGACCCTCTTGTTGAATACAAAAAAGAAGCATTCAATCTGTTTGAGGATATGTTATTTAGACTAAAACAACATTCTCTTGAGTATCTATTTAAAACAGATATAACCTCTCAAGAAGAAGTTGAAGAAGAAAAAAGAAAATTAGAAGAAGAAACACAGAAACTTCTGGAAGAAGCTGAGCTTTCTACACAAGAGGAAAAAGAAAAAGCTAAAAAGAAAAAGAAGAAAAAAGTTATAAAATACAAAAACAGAATAGAAAGAAGGAAAAAGAAAAAGTCCAAATAAGTTGCAGGAGAAAATCCTGCAGCCTTTTATTCATAGGGGATTTCTTCATCAAATCCCCAGTCTTCTATCTCTTCTGTTTTAAATCTTTCTTCCCAGCATTTTTCACAGAAATACATATCTTCTATATTGGGGTCTTCATAAACAGGAACACCTTTTGCACCGCATTTATAACATTCTGTGTCTTTTCCTTCTAATTTTTTTAGATTTTTTAAGCTTTTAATTCTGTCCATTGCACAAAACCTCATTTTTTCTATAAATTAAGGTTAAAATGCTTATACAACAATGATGAAAAACATAAGGGGTAAGTATGGAAAGTTTTGAGCAGATTAAAAAAGATTTTGATTTTACAGAAGAAGATGTCAGAAATATTTTGTATCTAAAACCTGTTATGGAAAAATATAAAGACGAATTTATAGATAGATTTTATAAATTTATATCCAGATTTCCAGAAACATCTCGTTATCTTAAATCAGAGGAAATTATTGCCCGTCATCAAGAAAAACTTAAAGAGTGGTATGATGACCTTCTTTCTGGGAAGTATGATTATCGCTATTTCCAAAAACTCTATAGAATTGGCGAGAAACATGTTGAGATAGGTCTTCCAACCCACTATGTTAATGCCTCATTTAACTTTATAAGAAGGTTCTTTATTGAGAAGATTAATCAGGAATTTGGACTATCAGAAAAAAGAAACCAGTTAGTAGTCTCAATAGGAAAATTACTTGATATAAATCTTGATGTTCTAACAGCAGCATATAGAGAACAGGAGCTAAGCCGTTATCAAGTGATGTCAAGGTTTGAAAAAGTCCTTTATTCAACTGCCAAAAGATTTTCAGATATGCTGGATTTTGCTCTGGTAGGAGCATTAATATTGGTTGCTCTATTTGTTGTTGGCTTATTCTTTTATGACGTTTATCAACTGATATTTGGTATTGTTCCAATAGATAAAGGAATTTTAATGGCACTTGGAACACTTCTGGTGTTGTGGGCTGTTTCTGAGCTTATGCAAGAAGAGATAAAACATCTAAAGGGCGGTGGCTTTGCAATAGGTGCTTTTATAGGAGTTGCTCTTGCAGCATTAATTAGAAAAATTTTGATTGTTTCTCTTTCTGAGGAAAAAGCCATACAACTTCTTAGTTATGGGGCTATAGTATTATCTCTTGGTATAGTCTACTGGTTATTATCCAAGAAAAAATAATAAAGGAGAAAAATTGAAACTTAAATTTAAAAACAAAACAGAGTATAGGCACTATTGGGAACATCTTGTTGAGCTGGAGCGGGATGCAGAGAGGGAATTTCACCTGAATGAAATAATTTCTTTATCAGGAAAAGAAAGGGAGAAAAAAGGTAGGGCAATCTTAGGACTAAAAGCGTCTTTTTTAGGAACGATTATTGGAGATTTCCTTGTTTACAGATTTTACAGGGATGATATGCCTGACCATCAGATAAATGTTGGTGATGTTGTTCTGGTCAGTAGAAAACATCCATTAAAAGATGGAATAGAAGGAACAGTTTTTGAAAAAGGAAAATATTTCCTTACAGTTGTTTTTTCCCAGAGATTACCAGCAGGAAAAAAATGGCGTATAGACCTGTTTGTAAATGATATAACCTTTAAAAGAATGTTCGGAAGTCTGGAATTTTTTGAGAAAGGATACTCCCTTTATGATGAAAAAATTATTCTGGGACATAAAAAACCAGAAATATGTGAAGAGGATTTGGAGTTTGTAAATGAAAATCTAAACCAGTTTCAAAAAGAGGCTGTAAAAAAGGCAGTCTGTTCACCACAACTATTTTTGATACATGGTCCCCCAGGGACAGGAAAAACTACGACGCTGATAGAAGTAATACTTCAACATACCAGAAAAGATAAAAAAATCCTTGCTACAGCAGATAGCAATACGGCAGTTGATAATATAGTTGAGGGACTATTGAGATATGATGTAAATGTTGTCAGAATTGGACATCCTGCAAGGCTAAAAAAAGAACTGCTTTCTGTTTCGTTAGATGCAAAAGTGGAAACACACCCTAAATATGCAGAAATTAAAAGTATTGAAAAAAAGATAAACAAGCTGAAATCTTTGCAAGAAAACTATTTAAAACCTATTCCCCAGAGAAGAAGAGGTCTTTCCTATGATGAAATTCTGAAATACGCAAAAGTCGGTAAAAAGGTTAGAGGGCACAAATTAGAAACCCTGAAAAAAATGGCAGAATGGATAAGACTTCAAAAGGATATCCAGAAACTTGTAAACCAGAAGAAAAATCTGGAAGAACAGATTATTGAGGAT
>JALWLQ010000159.1 GCA_027084095.1 Persephonella sp. | reverse complement strand
CCTTAATGAAGACCTTGTGGAAGCAATAGCCCTTGGACATGACCTTGGGCATACTCCTTTTGGACATGCAGGGGAGTTTATCTTGAAGGAAGGGGCTTCATACCATCATGCCAGACAGAGCCTTAGGGTTGTGGAAAAATTAGCAAATGAAGGCAGAGGGCTTAACCTTACTGAAGAGGTGAGAAATGGAATATTAAAGCATAGTAAAGGTAATTCTCCACTCATAGCAGAAGGAAATATGCCAAAAACCCTTGAAGGAGAGATAATAAGACTTGCAGACAAAATCGCCTATATAAACCACGACCTTGAGGATGCAATGAGAGCCCGTCTAATAGATGAAAATGATATTCCTTCTGACATAAAAAAAATCTTAGGTGAAACAAAATCTGAAAGAATTTCAACTATAGTAAAAAGTGTAATCTACTCAACAATTGAAAATAACTACCAGCATATTGTAATGGATGAAAAAATCTATAAAGCCATGTATGACCTTAGGCAGTGGTTATTTGATAATGTTTATCTTGCAAAACCTGTTGTTGATGAACTGGAAAAAGGCAAAGGTATAGTAAGGGCTTTATATGAATATTTTGTGGAGCATTATGAAGAAATCCCGTATTACCAAAAATATCTGGAGCTATGGGGGGAATATGAGCCTAAGCAGGCAGCTGTTGATTATGTTGCAGGGATGACAGACAGATTTGCTCTGAAAACTTACGAAAGAATATTTATCCCCAAAAGCTGGCATATCCTTTAATACTCTACAATCACAGTAAGATGGTCTTGATAATCATTTGCAACAGGGACATTTTGCATAGGAGGTATGATACCTACTATAGTAAAGCTTTTATTACTAAAAAGATTTCTTTTACTCCGTGTTATTCCTGAAATTACACAGGTATTCTGAGTTCCATCTCCCCAAATACATCCCCTATAAAAGAGATTATAATAGAGTTTTCCCTCAGTAGAAGGAGAAAACAGAAATCTTCTTCCAGGGTTATTACTGTTACCTCCAATCAATCTTATGGTAAAAGCCACTCTATTTTGTGTATTACATATAACCTGTAATGTTGTATATGTTCTTTTAATCACAGGCTCAAAAGGATTATAATTTCCAAAATCAATATTGTCCACTTCGGCATAACAACCACCATTATTTTCTCCAGCAGAGGGATATATCCATAAAACAAAACTAATAAGCACTATTTTTAGTATTTTCATTTTTTTCCCTCCTCTACAGGTTTACATATATACTCACCTATATATGGAACTACTTTTTTAATAATATCTGGTGTTATTTTTATCTTAAAACTACAGCCTGTATAACCATAATCAATAGTGGCAGTGTGTTCACCTACAGAAATATTCTCAATAAAAGCTTTACCTTTATAACCAACTATTCCTATTTTCTTGCCATCCACATAAAAACGTATTCCCGGTTCAGGGAATGTTCCATCAGGAAATTTTATCCTAAGTCTAACAGAATTCATTTTCACTGCTTTGAACTTTATAAGATATCCATGACTTTTATAAGGCACAAATGTAACAACATTCTTATCAATATATGTTTTAACATCAAGGCTTGAGGGGTCTATAGACACTTCATTTGGATAATATGGATAAAGGGTAGGTATAAATAAAGTTCCATCTTTATCTGTTTCACCAGCAACCCTGTTATTAACTAACACTTTTACATTTTCAAGAGGAGGTTCTATTTTCACTATCCCAAAGCTGTCCTGAGCAGCTCTCCTAAGAAAAAATTTACCCCCTAAACGAATTAGACTTCCCTGTAATCCAATTCTATAAGATAGGGAATTACTAAATGATGATGAGTAAGAAGTTTCCGAATAAAGTGTTGCATACTTTGTATGGTAGTTAACATTTCCATAAAAATTGTTATAATCCTGCGTTTTATCTATCCTACCTCTAAAAAAGAATTTATCAAAGGAATTATATTGCTTATTGAAAGTAAGCGAATATTTTCTCTGGCTCTCATTTTTCTGGAAACTTAAACTTGAGTAATACGACTTTCCAAGAGGAATATTAAGAGAAAAACGTAAAGATTTATTATTTGTTTCTGATTTATATATATTATAGGATAATGATACATTTACTCTTTTAAATAAATTCTTGGTGTATGAAATATTTAGGTTAGTAGAAACTGGATAATTAAAATAAGTTCTTTTTACATAAGAAAAATTAATAAAACCAAATTTAAGTAGGCTTAATCCAATAAAGGCATTATAATAGTCCTTCGGTTGACCATAAACGTTTGAAGGCATAAAAAAATTATTAGAACTTTTTATAGCTGAAAGCTTAAGTCTTAGAAATTTAAAATTCTTAGAGTAACCTACACCATATTGAAAACCTGTTGATGATTTTCTTTTGTCATAAGAAAAGGAAAAGTTTGGAGATAATAGACCGAACTTTCCTAACAGGTAATAAATTCCAAATCCTGTATTTAATCCGTCTAATCCTTGAAAATAAAAGCTAACACCCCCTGTTAGATTATTGGTAAGCCCTTTTCTATATTCACTGTTAATAACAAACTTAGAATATTCAAAACTTTTGCTTAAATAACCTTTCCTTAGAAAACCAGCTGTAAAAAAATAATCTTTAAGTCCTTTTTTTAACAGCTTCCTATCTGTTGCGTAAGGAATTTCAACAATTTTTTCTCTTCCTAATATATCTCTTATAACAACTCTTATATTTCCTTCAGGTGTTATTACAGGAATATCTTTTATTTCAAAAGGACCAGGTTCTAAATTCTGGGAAAAAACTTTAGCATTTTCTACAAAAATATCAATCGACGAGGGAACGGCTATTTTCCCGGCAAAATTAGGTAATGGATAGGTTATAATATCAGGTCTTAGATTATAATTTGTTCCTACTCTAAAACCTCCTATTCGTAAGTAATAATTCCATATGAAATTTTGGAGATATACATCTCCAAAATAAATTTCTTTTATATTAGAGATATCGTCTATTCTAAGGAACGAATCTAAACGGACAAGTCTATTTTCGTTCTGATTGTAATAATGAATAAAATTTGTATAAAATGTTTTGTTTGAAAAAAAATAATTAAAATCTATCTTTGTTTTTAATTCTTTATAAGAAGAGTAATTAGAATATAAAGTATCATATTCCAAAAACCATCCCTTACTCTTTACAGGAGTTATTTTTTTCCTTTTAATTTCTACTTTTTTCTGAGAAAAGTATTCAGGGGGAACTTCAATATGAGCCGTAAGAAGACTATAGTTTATATCACTTTTTACTTTTTTTAGACAGGTAATACACACATACGGTTGCTTTTTAATGAGTATAATTACATCTGAAGGTATCTCTGTAAGGCCGATACGTTTTAGTTCAGATAATTTTACATACAGACTTTTTTTTTAATATATACGATAGAATCTCCAAGATGTATGTTATTTATATATAACCCTAATATATAAAGCCTGAAGTCTTTTTCACTGGACATCCCATATGACTGGATAAAAATAATCAAATTAAAGATTAAGAGAAATTTCTTTACCATCTTCAAGTAGAATTTTTATTTTGTCTGGTATTTCTTCAAACTGCATCTGAGTATATTTACCATCCTTTTTAACAAACTTTTTTATTTCAAAATTAACTTCTTTAAGAGGGAGGATATAAAAGGCGTAATCCTTATTATAAATCTCCTTATCTCCTTTAAAACATTGAACTCCTATTATCCTCGCAAATCCATTACCTTTATTTTTAATATCAAGAACTATTTTGTCCTTACCTTTATATATAGGAGTTATCTCTAAATCATAAGAAATATCTACTCCTGGAGGATTAATAAATACCGGAACACTTATATGTAAAACTATCTGGATAGCAGTTTTTATTTTTTTCGGATTTTTTTCTACCTCTATCTCTTCTGGAATTTGTTTTACTAATAAACGATATGCCTTTTGAACTTGACCATCAAAAGTTCCTAAATAAGCCAGTTTAACCAGCTGTTTCTGTTTTGGTTTGAGCTCTATATATGGAGGAACAACAATTAAATCCTCTGTATCTTTAAGAATAAACTTTCCATTTTTATCTTGATCCCAAACTTTAACCTCTGTTTCTACGGTTATTGTTTTCTCGTCGGTTAAGTTTTCTATCTTAAATACAGCAGTATTTTTTTTGGCAGACATATATATTCTTATAGGTTGAATAGAAAAATCTACAGCTAAAGAATTTCCCCAAAAAATAAGAAAAAAAGAAAGGAGGATGAGAAAATTTCTTCCCATATATTTCATTAAATCCACACCCTCCTTTCCTTAATTATTCTTTAATAACTTATTTCTAATGTCACAGTATCTGTATAAGTACCTATGCTTACATTTTGACCTGATGCTATATTTGTAAATCTCAAAGCTACCGATGGTGGTTCCTTAGTCTGTGAAGTTGCACTTAAATCAGTAACCAATACATCCGGACTATAGGCAGATACAGACGAATATTGAACTAAAACTCCCAACGAATAAGATATTCTTTCTGTAGGGTCATCTGTTTTTACAAGATATCCTCCATTAGCACTTGTAGCTGATATTGTAAAGTTTGTTCCTTTTACACACTTAAAAGAGAATGCTGTAGTTTCTGATGTTACCGGAGGTGTATAAGGGTTATAGGATAATGTCACATCAGATAAAGAGAGTATCTCACAATAAGGCGAAACTGTCGCTGTTATTGTATAATCATCTGTTGCTGTTCCGGTGGCAACTGCTACATTCCATATAACCCCTACCCCTAAAGCTGCAGCTATTATTTTCTTCTTCATTGTCCCCACCTCGTATTAAAAAGGGGCAGACGTATACCACCCCTTTTTTAATTTTTTTGGTTTTAGTAGTTGATATCTACTGTTACAGTTCCTGTGTATGTATCAACGGATACATCAACTCCAGCTCCTATTGTTACTGTCATATCAAAACTTTCTGTACTCGCCATACCATCCGCGTCGGTTCCAGAACCGGATGTAGGAGAAACAGTAATAGGTAAAAGGTCTCCATTGTTTTGACCTGTTAAAGCTGCTGGTGCAGTTACAGTTATAGAATAACCTGTTCCTTTTACACAATTAAATTGTGTTGTAGTTGTAGCAGTAACATCAGTATCATCATAAGGATTGTAAGGAACTGAAATATCACTTGCTCCAGTTGTTACTTCACAATAAGGGTCAACTTCTGCTGTGATTGTAAAATCATCAGTAGCTGTTCCAGCCGCCATAGCAGCAAATGGAATTACTGCAGCTGTAAGACTTGCAATTACTAATTTTTTCATGACTAATACCTCCCTTTTGAAATTATTATTAACTCCCCCGGGGGATTATTTAATTCTTTTCAGAGTTAATAATTAATTATTATATTTCCTCCTTACCTTAAAATTTAATCTTTATATAAGTTTAATGTCAATCATTTTTCCAAATTTGATGATTTTTTAATCCAGTAATGAATAGTCTGAACTTTAATATTTAATATGTTGGCAATCTCTGTTAAAGTCTTACCCTCTTTATACAACTTAATCGCTTCTTTTTTTACACTTTGAGGATATCTTTTTTTATTTCTTTTAATTAAAAATCTTGAATAACATTCTTTACATAAGTAAGTCTGTCTGCCGTTTACTTTACCGTTTTTTACACAGTTTGAAGAGTTGCAATTAGGGCATTTTATATTATTTCTCATAATATTAGCACCCATCCCCCCTTTATAACTTCTGACTATTATTAATTTACATTTTAAAAATTAATAATAATATACTTTTCAAAACTTGATGATAAGATTTGCCTGAGATTATACATAAAAGCTATAATGATTAAAAACTTATTATGGGGATGGATATTGAAAATCAGAATTGGCACCAGAAAAAGTAAACTCGCTCTATGGCAGGCAAATTATGTTGCTTCTCAGCTAAAAAAACATTTTCCTGACCTTGATGTAGAGCTGGTGAAAATTACCACTAAAGGAGACAAGATACTTGATGTTCCACTGGCAAAGGTTGGAGGTAAAGGTCTGTTTGTTAAAGAAATAGAGGAAGCAATGCTAAGAAATGAGATAGATATTGCTGTTCACTCTCTAAAGGATGTTCCTACGTACTTTCCTGAAGGACTTGGTCTTGTTGCAATAACTGAAAGGGAAGACCCAAGAGATGCATTCTTATCGGTAAAATACAGCTCTCTTGATGAAATGCCTTCTGGAGCTGTGCTTGGAACAAGCTCCCTCAGGAGAAAAGCCCAGATTTTAGAAAAAAGAAAAGACCTCATTATAAAAGACCTTCGTGGAAATGTGGATACAAGGATAAGAAAACTTGAAGAAGGTCAGTATGATGGAATAATCCTTGCTTATGCAGGATTAAAGAGACTTGAACTTGAGAACAAAGTTAAGCAGGTTTTTGAGCCTGACTATATGATACCTGCCGTTGCACAGGGATTTTTAGGGATAGAGGCAAGATTAGATGATGAGGAGACTAAACGAATTATTTCTGTCCTGAACCATAAGGAAAGTGAGCTAAGAGCAAAAGCCGAAAGGTCATTTCTAAAAACCCTTGAAGGTGGATGTCAGGTTCCCCTTGCTGCTTACAGTGAGATAAAAAATGGAAAGCTGAAAATAACAGGCTTTGTATCCGACCTTGAAGGAAATAGGATTTTCAAAGATAGCCTTGAAGGAAATCCTGAAAATGCGGAAGAAATAGGCAAAACCCTTGCAGAAAAACTACTTAACGCTGGTGCTAAAGAGGTTTTAGAGGAAATCTACGGGGGAATTTAATTTTGAAAAAAATTCTCTTGTTTCAGCCTGTATCTCTGGGAGATGCTTTTTTCACTTCAGCTTTGGCAGACATAATCAAAGAAAATATAAAGGATTGTCATATATCTTTTTATGGAAATTCCTCAGTTATTAATATGATACAGGATAATCCTTGGATTGATAGTTTTATTCTTCACACAGGGAATTTATTACGGGATATTATAAATTTACGCAAATATAAATTTGATTTCATATTTGACACATGGGCTATAGGGAACGCATATTACAGAATGATATTTGCCAGAGCAGAAAGAAAGATTTTTATTAAGAAAAAAAAATCAGAAGAGTATCTTTTACCTCTTGTTTATACTGATTATGTTGATTTTATAAAAAGTGGATATGTTTTTTGGGATAGAATTTTTTTGTTAAAAAAACTTGATATCCCTGTGGAAAATTATATACAAAAAGCTCTTCCAATATATCATGTAAGGGAAGAAATTGAAAAAGAAGTTAAAGATTTCCTTGAAAAAAATTCCGTAGCTGCTAACAGTTATATCTTGATAGCTCCTAAAGCTTTGTGGAAAACAAAAGATATCCCTGAAAATCTGGTTGTAGAAATTACAAATATATTGCAGAATGATTTTAAATATAAGGTTATACTTACAGCACATCCCTCTGATAGAGAATATATAGAAAATATAAATTACCGTTTGGATAAAAAGGCCTTACTGTATTTTTCTTCTGACATAAGAAAGTTTGGAGGGTTGATAAAGTTTTCACGACATTTAATTTCTGTTGAGAGCTTACCCTACCATCTGGCAATTGGATTAAGAAAATCTGCTACAGTGATTATTGGGGGATATCCTATATGGGCACCTCCTGATTATCCAAAATTGAATTTTGTAGATTTACCTATGGATTGCAAATACTGTGCTACCCACCAATGTAAAAGAGGAGATTATAAATGCTTGATGGATATAAAACCGCAGATGGTGATAGAAAAGGTTCAAGAGTTATTATAGTAGTTTTACTGATTTTTTATGGGATTATTTCTCTTTTTATAGGAGCTAAGGATTACCGATTTAGAGGAGAAGAACCTACCCGTTTAGTTATGTCCTATGAAATGTTTTATCAGGGAAAATGGGCACAACCTACTTATCTTGGGGAAAATTATTATCGTAAACCTCCTTTGATTAACTGGCTGATAGAAGGGTCTTCTTATTTGTGGGGATGGAGTAAATTTACAGGAAGATTTGTTTCTATTTTTTCTACTATATTGGTTCTCATACTTTTGTATTCGTTTTCATTTATTTATATATACAAATCCCATCTTTTTGCTTTACTATCTTCTCTTGTCTTTCTTTCTTTTATAGATGTTCTGTTCTGGTATGGATTTTTGATAGAAATTGATATGACCTTAACATTTTTTGTTCTTTTACAAATCCTTGCTCTTTATCTATCCTTTAGGGAGAGAAGTTATGTATTTTTTGCAATTTCTGGATTTTCTATGTCCTTAGCCTTTTTACTCAAAGGCTTCCCGTCATATGTTTTTTTTGGAGCAACCTCTATTGTTCTGCTAATTTATTACTTTATTGTAAACAGAAAAATTGATGTTTTTTTTCTAAAAGGAATACTTTTTTCATTGATAATTTCTTTCATACCTATATTTATATGGATATACAATCTTCCTAATCCTGAAATTTATTTACATACATTATGGTCAGAAAGTTTTGGAAGAGTGGAAAAATCCAAGGATATATTCAAATTTATAACACACCTGATTTCATATCCAATTTTGAATATAAAACAAACATTACTTATGAGCGGTGTCGTCATAATACTTCTTTTGAAGAACTTTAGGAATATACGAACTTTTCTAATACCTGATAAACCTATACTACCTTTAGTATTAATATTTTTCATAAATTATATTCCTTACTGGATATCTGCAGGTGCCAGAGGTAGATACATATTACCTCTTCTACCGCTGGTTGCTATATATATAGTTGATATCCTGAGAAGAAATCTTAGTCTTAAAAAGGGTTTTAAGCTTATTGTGTTTATTGCTTTTTTTACTTTTTCTATCAGGATACTTTTAGGACTATTTTATTTTCCATATGAAACTTCTAAAAAAGGTTTTTACTATAAAGTAAGTTCTTCTATTTTCTATAAACTGGATAAAAGGTATTATAACTATATAGTTTCGGACTGTGAAAAACATAAAGGTCTAATCTTCTATCTGGATATCTGGACACACAGTCTTATAACTACTGAAAAATTGAAACCTGATTGGAAATATTTTATCAGTTGTAAAAAAAGACTGAAGGAGGATATTCTGGGGGAATTTTATATTAAGGATGAAAAAATTATTCTCTATCAACGGGTAAAATGATATACAGAGTTATAGCAGTTCATCTTTTTATAGCTATACTTAAGGTTTTTTATACCATTCTGAATATTACCGACCTTGCTACAGAGGAAGCACAATACTGGGTATGGTCTAAAAATCTGGATTTATGCTATTACTCAAAGCCTCCTTTAATTGCCTATATGAATTTTATCTCAACCTCAATTTTGGGGGACACAGAGCTTGGAGTTAGGATAAACGCTATTTTAATTGGATTTTTAATTGGAATTCTTGTTTATCTCTTTACAAAAGAATTATTCAAAGATGAAAATCTGGCATTTTTCTCATCTGTTTTTATAGTTGCTATTCCTGTTTATCAGATAGGCAGTTATATATTCCTGACAGATACACCTCTTGCACTTTTCTGGCTTTTAACTATTTATCTGTTTTTTAAAGCTACAGAGGAAAATAGGCCTGTTTTATGGATACTAACAGGCATATCTGCCGGTTTTGCATTTTTGTCTAAATTCCTTGTGGTTTTGTTTCTTCCTGCTGCCTTGATTTATCTCTTTTTTTATAAAAGGGAAATATTTAGGGAAAAATGGTTTTATATCTCCATTTTGATTGCCTCTACATTTACCCTCCCTGTTATCTGGTGGAATTTTCAGCATGATTTTGTAACATTCAAGCATGTTTTAAATCTGGAAGGTGCTAAAAAGAGTGTATCCTTGGGTAAATCTGTAGAATATATCGGTAACTATATAGCTTCCCAGATAGGTTTAAACTCTGTATTTTTATTTCCATTTTTTGCCTATGCAGTTTATAAAGGATTTAAGCTAAGAAAAGACTACAAAATCTTTTATTTATGGATATTCCCTGTTTTTGTGTTTCTTGTTTTTCTTTATATAGCCAGGAAAAAGAATGTTGAAGCCAACTGGCCAGCATTTGGGTATGCAACTCTTTATATTCTAACTGCCTATTTTATTTATACGAAAAAATGGTTCAAATCTTTTATAGCAGGATTTGTGCTGTCTGTATGGATGATTTTTACACTTTTTTATCCATTTTATATAGACAAAATAGGATTAAGCAAAATTTATCCACCTAAGATAGACCCTCTACACAGACTTGTAGGCTGGGAGGGTCTGGGTAAAAAAGTTTCTCAAATCACAAAAAATCTCCAAACTGATAAATATTTTGTATTCTCTGAAAGCTATCATATAGCCTCAGAACTGTGGTTCTATATGGAAGGACATCCAAGAATATATACAGTAGTAATAAATAGACGTATGAACCAGTTTGATTTATGGCCGGGTCTAAAGCAGTTTGAAGGGAAAGGATATACAGGTGTTTATGTTTCCCGCTGGGGATTGCCCAAAAAAGTAAGACAGTCTTTTAAAAGGGTCAAAGCCCATTACACTTATGATATTATTTATCGTGGCTGGAAATACCGAACTATACATATATATGTGCTGGAAGATTTTATTAAATTAAAGCAGGATAGGATAAAAGGATACTGATGAATAAATATCTTAAATTTATTTTGCAAGTTTACAAACCCTATCTAAAACTAAAATTTCTTGCAATAAGTGGGTCACTCTTTGAGTCTGTAGCCTTAACAGGACTTGCCTATATCATAAAAAATGTGGTTGATGATGTTTTTATAGCAAAAAGCTATGAAAAGTTAACATTTGTGATAGTGGTTTTGATTATACTTGCTCTTTTAAAACAGGTTGGATTTATTGTGAAAGATTACGGTATGCCTCTCGTTATATACAAAGCTTCCCGGGATTTAAGATTTAGAATATATGAAAAAATTCTAAATGCTTCCCCATCAGTTTTCAGAAGATACACACCTGGTGATTTAATCGGAAGGGCTGTTTCAGATATAGAAAAATTTGGAGAAATAGTATCTCGCATCGCTACTAATATGATAACGGAAGCCTTTACTATTATTGGTATATGTGCAGTTCTGATTTACAGAGATTGGAAATTATTCCTGATTTTTGTATTAACTGTGCCTTTTCTGGCATGGGCATTGAACCATTTTGGAGAAAAAAGGAAAAGATATTCCAGAAAGGTGCAGGAAAGTATCGGGGAATACATACATCATCTAAATCAAATACTGTCTGGAATTGAGGTTGTAAAATTATTTAAGAAAAATATATTTTTACATATTTTTAACAAAATCAATGAAAGACTTTATGAAAGACAAAAGAAAAACAAATTTTATGAAACTATATACCTTTCAACTGTTGAGATAATAGCTTACACAGCAACAGCTGGAATTATATTTTATGG
>JALWLQ010000158.1 GCA_027084095.1 Persephonella sp. | reverse complement strand
TGTCTTCAGAAGATACGGTTATTATTGTTTTGACATTTCCCCTTGGGTTCCAGTCCCCTATAACTTCTAAAAATCTTGGTTGAAGCAAATTATACAGGTCATCATATATCTTGTTTGTGGCTTCCTCATGTGAGATATACTGATTTCTGTATTTATTCAGGTAAAGTTTAAGGGATTTCAGCTCAACAATATACTGGTCAGGGATATATCTAATTTTTATTGTTGCAAAATCCGGGTATCCTGAACGGGGACATAAACAGGTAAACTCAGGAAAGGTTATATCAATTGTGTAATTTTTTTCTGGATTTGGGTTAGGCCATCTTTCTAATTTTGCTTCCTGTATTTCCTTTTCTCCATATTTTAACTGGCTCATTTACACCTCTCTGCTTATTATGTATTTTGCAATTTCCTGCAAGATTTCAGGAGATTTTAATATTTTAATCTCCTCTATTGCTTTTTCAATATAATCTTTTGCTATTTTTTTAGATTTTTCAATACCATACAGAGCTGGATATGTAAGTTTATTTTTCTCTCTGTCTTTTCTTGTTTTCTTACCTAATTTTTTCTCATCTCCTATCTCATCAAGCACATCATCCCATATCTGAAATGCCAGTCCTATATAAAGGCCATAATTTTTCAATGCCTCTTCTTCTTTAGCAGTTGCATCTGCAAGGACGGCACCTATCTGACAGCAGGACTGGATAAACTTTGCTGTTTTATGGGTATGTATAAACTGGATATCATCAAAGGCATTCTCTTTTTCATGGAGTATATCAGCTGCCTGACCACCTACCATTCCGTATATTCCTGTGCCGTGGGCAAGAAGATTAATGACCTTTACAAGCTTTTCAGGTGGAACACTTTTATTCTGGGATATCAGTTCAAAGGCATAAGACTGGAGACCATCACCTGCAAGGATGGCAATTGCCTCCCCAAAAACCTTATGGCAGGTCGGCTTTCCTCTCCGAAGGTCATCATCATCCATAGCAGGAAGGTCATCATGTATCAGGGAGTATGTATGGACAAACTCTGCAGCAACAGCAATATCAGCTATATCATTTATATCTTCTTTACCTGCTGCCTTCGCACTTTCCAGTATCAAAACAGGTCTCAGTCTTTTACCTCCTGCATTCAGGGAGTAAGCCATTGCTTCAAAAAGTTTTTCAGGGGTTCCCAACGGGATATATTCTTGTATCTTCTTATTGATAAATTCTGCCTGCTGTTTAAGATAAGCCTTTATATCCATATATCCTCTCAAATTTTGTATTAACCTCAAAAATATAAAATATTTTCACATAATATCAAAGGCATTTTCTATATGTCTTATCTGGTTTTTGTCAATGGCTATTACATCAAATCGGATATTTTCATAACTGGTTGTTGTTTTTGTTAGATAAGCATTTGCAGTTTTTATTATCCTCTGGACTTTTCGGTGGTCTATACTTTCTTCAGGTGAAATAAAACTGCCGCTTCGGAACCGAACCTCTACAAATATAAGGGTATTGCCCTGTTTAGCTATAATATCAATCTCACCATATCTGGTTCTAAAATTTCTGTCCAGAATGGTATAACCCTTTTGCTTCAAAAAATTTACAGCTTTTTCTTCTGCTATTTTCCCGATATCAGAGCTACTCATAAAAATGATTATACCAGCAAGCTGATATAATAGTTTTCAAAAATAATTTTGAGGAGTGGCAGATGATAAAAAGATACACCCTTGAAAGAATGGGAAATGTATGGAGTGAGGTTAACAAATTTCAAAAATGGCTTGATGTTGAGATTGCCATTTGTAGAGCGTGGAATAAACTTGGAAAAATTCCAGATGATGCCCTGAGAGAAATAGAAGAAAAAACATACATTGATGAAAGCGTTGTTGAAAGAATTCACCAGCTTGATAAGATTTACAACCATGATGTTCTGGCATTTGTAACAGCAATAGCAGAACAGGTTGGAGAAAACGGTAGATATATCCACCTTGGTGTTACTTCTTCCGATGTTATAGATACTGCCCTTGGGCTATTAATGAGAGAAGCTATTGATATTCTTATTCAGGATATAGATACACTGCTGCCGGTTCTTATGGAAAATGCATTTAAATATAAGAAGACAGTTATGATGGGAAGAACCCATGGTGTTCATGCAGAACCAATGGTGTTCGGGCTAAAATTTGCCCTCTGGTATGAAGAGATGAAAAGAAACAGAAAAAGACTGGAGCATGCCAGAGAAGTTGTCTCTGTAGGGGCAATCTCCGGAGCTGTTGGAACTTACTCAAATATTCCTCCTGAAGTAGAAAAATACGCCCTTGAAGAGCTTGGACTGAAACCTGAACCTGTATCAAATCAGGTTGTTCAAAGGGACAGGCATGCAGAATTTATGACTGCAATGGCTATAACAGCATCATCCCTTGAAAAAATAGCAGTTGAGATAAGACATCTCCAGAGAACTGAGGTTCTTGAGGCACAGGAGCCATTCAAAAAAGGTCAAAGAGGCTCCTCTGCAATGCCCCACAAGAAAAACCCAATAACCTGTGAAAGAATAACAGGACTTGCCAGAGTAATCAGGGCTAATGCAATTCCTGCAATGGAAGATATAGCCCTCTGGCATGAGAGGGATATCTCCCACTCCTCAGTTGAAAGGGTTGTTATGCCTGATAGTGCAATAGCTCTGGATTATATCCTTTATCTCACAAAGAAAGTTCTGGAAGGTCTTGTTGTATACCCAGAAAATATGAAAAGAAATATGG
>JALWLQ010000157.1 GCA_027084095.1 Persephonella sp. | reverse complement strand
CTCCTTTGCCAGTGCTATCTGTTTTTCAAAAAATTCCCATTGTAAATTCTTGGGAGTTATATCCCTGTAGTAATCAAGTCCTGCTTCGCCAATAGCAACTACTTTTTCATTTTCCAATGCCAGTCTTTTCAGTTGTCTTATGTCCTCTTCAGTAAGGCCTTTTATATCATACGGATGATATCCAATAGATGCGTAAACATTTTCATATTTGTTGGCTATATCAATAGCTTTGTATATCTCTTCTTTATCACAACCGATTGTGATAATACAATCAAGGCTGTTTATACTTTCAATCAAATCTTCTTCTGTTTTCAGCATATCCAGATGGGCATGGGTATCTATCATTCTATTGCTCCTGCAGGTGCTTCAGGTGCTGAGCTATCGGATATAACTTCAACTATGGATTTTCTGCATTTGTTTACTACAGGAACTCCATATTCTTCCAGGATTGCTACCATTTCTTCACAGGATATGGTTTCTTTATCAAGTAGAAGCTCAACAACTGCTGTTATAGCATCCTTGTAACTTTCCACTATCTCTTTTGTTCTCTGGTATGTTTCTCTTAAAAGTTTGTTTACCTCTTCATCTATCTTTTTTGCAGTGGCTTCACTTATTTCAGGTCCCTGTTGTGGCATGAACGGATTGTTTCTTGCTGTGCTTACATGAATTGGTCCCAGTTCATCTGTCATACCCCATGAAGCAACAATTCTGTATGCAAGTTCTGTTGCTCTCATAAGGTCGTTTTCTGCTCCAGTGGTGATACCATCTTTTCCGTAGAATACCTCTTCAGCAGCTCTGCCACCAAATAGCTGGTGAAGTCTTGCCATCAAATCTTTTTTAGAGTAGATATGTCTATCTTCTTCAGGTAGGTTTACAGTCACCCCAAGTGCCATTCCCCTTGGGATAATAGAAACTTTATGTAATGGGTCAGCTTCTTTGAACATTAAGCTGACTATAGCGTGGCCAACCTCGTGGTATGCTATTTTCTCTTTCTCGTCAGGGGTTATTGCCATTCCTTTTCTTTCAAGACCCATCATTATTCTGTCCATAGCTTCTTCAAACTCTTTCATGCCAACTTTTTCTTTTCTTTTTCTGGCAGCAAGCAATGCAGCTTCGTTAACTATGTTTGCAAGGTCAGCTCCAGAGAACCCTGGGGTTCCTCTTGCAATAACCATTAAATCTACATCATCATCAAGAGGAATATTTTTCTTTTTGACATGAACTTTTAATATTTCATATCTACCTTTAACATCTGGTTTTGGAACAGATATCTGTCTGTCAAATCTACCTGGTCTTAAAAGAGCAGGGTCAAGAATATCAGGTCTGTTTGTTGCAGCAATTACAATAATTCCTTCTCCAGAGTCAAATCCATCAAGTTCAACAAGAAGCTGGTTAAGTGTTTGTTCTCTTTCATCATGTCCACCACCAAAACCAACACCACTTCTTGCTCTACCTACAGCATCAATCTCATCTATAAAAACAAGACAGGGTGCATGTTTTTTTGCAGTTTCAAACAGGTCTCTTACCCTTGCAGCACCTACCCCGACGAACATCTCAACAAAGTCTGAACCTGATATGGAGATAAATGGAACGCTTGCTTCTCCTGCAATAGCTTTGGCTAATAGCGTTTTACCTACTCCTGGGTCTCCATACAGAAGAATACCTTTTGGTGCTCTACCTCCTAATTTTTGAAATCTTTGAGGGTCTTTCAGATAGTCTATAATTTCTTTTACTTCTTCTTTAACTTCATCCATTCCAGCAACATCATCAAGCTTAACATTTGGCTTTTCTTCCAGATATACTTTTGCCTTTGATTTTGCAAATGAGAATGCCCTGTTTGAACCTCCAGACATCTGCCTCATCATAAATATCCATAAACCAATAAACAGCAATATAGGAAGCCATGAAATCAGGAGTGTTGTAAGCCACCCTGATTTTTCTGCAGGGACAACGTCAACTTTTACGCCATTTTCCTGAAGTATATCGTATATTTTGCTATATCCTTCTGGAATTACAGTTTCAACTTTTTTACCATCCTTTGTGATGGCTACTATCTCTTCACCTCTTACAGTGGCTTTCTCTACTTTGCCATCATTTACCATTTCAACAAATTCGGTAAAAGAGACTTTATTATCAATGATTTGCCTTGAGCCTATCAAATTAAATGCGAATATCATTAAAGCTCCTATAAGGAACCATATAAGTATGCTTCTTGAGAATTGCACCTTTTTCAAACCTCCTCTATCTCAAAACAAATTTTTTTCCCTGTTTCTGTTTTTATTGGATAATAACCTGACCTTTTCAGGTTTACTATCCATAATATTTTATTCCTGAATTCCAAAATTGGTATGCTATCTCTCATGTGCTTCGGCACTTTTAAATCTATCAAAATATCCTTCAGTTTCTTTTCAGTCTTTTTACCAAACGGTAAAAATCTATCTCCTTCTCTTCTACTTCTAATTATAAAGTATTCTTCAGGGCTAAAATCATCTATTTCAAAACAGGCTATTTTTTTCTCATCTTTGAGTTTTTCTATATCCACTTTATCTGTAAAATAACTTTTCAGTTTGATACCTGCTTCTTTGATAAATGCTTCTTCTCCAACCTTAATTCTATATTCAAAACTTATTTTTTTGCTTTTTTCTTTTATTAATAACCTGTCATAAGTTTTGATAAGGACAAATCCGTCTCCTATATCAAAGCTTTTTTCACCTTCTTTATGTAGCAGTTCCATAATATCCAGCACCAGCGAGTATGACGGATATACTCCTGTGTTTTTATAAATCCAATTTATCAAAACCCTGTAAATAATAGCTTCAGGCAAGTTTAAAAGCTGAGATAATTGTATGCTTGTATTAGGAAATTTTTGTGAAATTTCTGTGGCATAGCCATCCAGAAAATCATCATCGTATTGCAAAAGGAAAGCCTCTGTCAGCATAGATTTTTCCAGAGAAGGATTTATCTGTTTCAGCAGAGGAATTATATGAATTCTAAGTTTATTCCTGAGATAATCTGTTTCAAAATTGCTCTCATCAATTCTGTATTCAATGGAGTTTTTATGGGCATACTGGAGTAGTTCATCCTTGGTTATAGTGAAAAGGGGTCTAATGATATCTTTTTCTCTGGGTTTAAAACCTTTTATTCCTTTTCTGTTCCCCTGAATAAACCACAGTAGCATAGTTTCAATAAGGTCTGAAAGATGGTGTCCTGTTGCGATTTTGTTAAATTCTTTTTCTTGAAGAATTTCTCTAAAAAATTTGTATCTTTCATTTCTTGCTATCTCTTCTATTGATGCTTTTTCTTCTTTTGCCAGTTTTTTAATATCCACTCTTTTAACAAAAATCTCAAGCTTGTTTTTTTGTGCGAAATCAATGGCAAATTGCTCATCAAGGTCTGAACTTTCTCCACGGAGCATATGGTTGAGATGTGCAATAGCAATGGTTGAAATGTGGAGATATTCTTTGAACTTTAAGAGAAGGGTTGTAAGAATAACAGAGTCTACACCTGATGAAAAAGCAACAAGGATTTTGTCTTCTGGTTCAATAAGCCTGAATTTTTTGACAGTTTCTAAGAATTTTTTTTCAACCACAGTTTTAAATGGTGGCGGTGGCAGGACTCGAACCTGCGACTCCGCGGATATGAGCCGCGTGCTCTAACCAGCTGAGCTACACCGCCACTGTTATATTATCAGGCTGATAATGCCTGTTTTGCTGCGTTGATTTTTCTTGCTACTCTTGAAACTCTTCTTGCAGCTTCATTTTTGTGAATAGCACCTTTAGCAGCTGCTCTGTAAGCAAGTTTTTGTGCAAGTGGAAGCAGTTTTTCTGCAGTTTCTATATCCTTGTTTTTCAGAGCTTCATTAATTCTTTTAATAGCTGTTTTCATTCTGGATATGTGGTATCTGTTCAGCTGTCTTCTTTTTTCTGCCTGTCTTATTCTCTTCCTTGCGGAGCGTGTATGAGCCATTTAAACCTCCTGTTAGTCTTTTAAGGATTTAATAATTTATAATAACCATACTGAAAAATCAAGATATGTATTATATATGATAATCTGCATATTGTAAACCTGCTGGAATTATATTATTCTAATGTTTTCAATAATTAATGGAGGTAAGAAATTGGCAAATATTGCTATTGGAACCCTTGATTTTCCAAAAGTATCTGAACAACCAGTAGAAATCGTAGAAAGAAAAGGAACTGGACACCCTGATACTATATGTGATGCCCTTGGTGAAGAGTTATCAATTGCTCTATCTGAGCTTTACAGGAAGGAATGTGGAGCCATAATGCACCATAATGTTGATAAGGCACTTCTTATTGGAGGAATTGCAGAGCCGAAATTTGGCGGTGGTTCAATGATTTCTCCTATTGAGATATACCTTACAGGTAGAGCAATAAATGAAATAAATGGAAAGAGACTTCCTGTTGAAGAGCTTGCTATAGAAACAGCACATAAATGGCTTAAAGAAAATATTCCAAACCTTGATGTTACAAAACATGTGATTATCCATCCAAAACTTAAACCAGGAAGTAAAGACCTTGTTGAGCTCTTTGAAAGATTTCAGCTTAAAGGTGAAATTCCTCTGGCAAATGATACATCTTTTGGTGTAGGACATGCACCCTTTGATGATATAGAAACAATTGTTTATGAAGTGGAAAGGGCTTTAAACAGCAAAGAATTCAAAAAAGACAATCCATACCTTGGAGAAGATATTAAGGTAATGGGTGTTAGAAATGGTGATAATATCAGAATTACAATTGCGGCAGCTTTTGTTGATAAGTATGTAAAAGATGTAAAAGATTACCTTGAGAAAAAAGAGATAGTCTCAAACTATGCTTATTCTATTGCTCAAAATCTGACTGACAGACATGTGGATGTTTTTGTAAACACAGCAGACGACCCTGAAAATAAATCAGTTTATATCACAGTAACAGGGACATCAGCTGAGGCTGGAGATGATGGACAGATAGGAAGAGGTAATAGGGTAAATGGTCTTATTACCCCTTATAGACCTATGAGCCTTGAGGCTGCTGCAGGTAAGAACCCTGTTTCCCATATAGGTAAAATCTATAATACAGCTGCAACAGATATGGCTGAGAGAATAGTTTCTGAAATAGAGGAAGTTGAAGAGGTTTATGTATATCTGGTGAGCCAGATTGGAAAGCCTATTACTGAGCCACAGGTATGTGATGTTAAATTAAGGGTAAACGGAGATATCAACAAAATAAAAGACAAAGTCAGACAGATAGCTGAAGAAGAAATAAATAATCTGCCAAACACATGGCAAAAATTCCTTGAAAGGAAGTTCAGACTCTATTAATAACAGGGGGAGTTTTTCTCCCCTTCTATATAAATCATGCTGAAAGTAGGACTCACAGGCTCAATCGGAACAGGAAAATCTACCGTTGCCTCTATATTTAAAGAACTGGGGGCTTATGTGATAGATGCAGATGAAGTTGTCCACAAACTCCTAAAAAGAAAAGATATCAAGGAAAAAATCAGAAAAGAGTTCGGAGATGTTTTTACACCAGAAGGTGAGATAGATAGAAAAAAACTTGCCTCAATAGTTTTTAATAATCCGGAAAAAAAGAAAAAATTAGAGCAGATACTCCATCCTGAAGTTTTCAAAGAGATAGAAAAATTTTTCAAACAGGTTGAAGAAAAAGACCCTAACGCAGTTGCCATCGCAGATGTTCCTCTCATGATAGAAACAGGCAGCTATAAAAATTATTATCCTGTGATTGTTGTTTATGCTCCCCGGGAAGTCCAGCTGGAAAGACTTATCAAACGGGGTATGGATAAAGAAGATGCCCTTAGAAGAATAAAATCCCAGATGCCTATTGAAGAAAAGGTAAAATATGCTGATATTGTGATAGACAACACAGGAAGTTTACAGGATTTAAGAAAAAAGGTAGAGGAAGTTTATGAAAAACTTAAAAAGATGGCTACTGATAATTAATTTTTTATTTTTTACCGGTGCTGGAGCCCAGCCTACAATAAACTCAGATGTCAGGCTGGAAATATTTTCCCAGATAAAGATATATAAGGCTAAGCTAAAAAATTTGAAAGATATGTATAAACAGGCAAAGGATGAAGATGAGAAAAAACTAATAAAACAGCATATAAAACTAATTCAAGAAAAAATAAAAAAATTAGAGGAAAAGCTGAAGCACTATGAAAAAGCTACTTCTATTACTGGTTAGTTTATTTTTTGTTTTTTCCTGCACAAAAACAGAAGAAAAACCTGAGGTGGTTGTTGATATAAAAGTTTCCAAGGATGGTTATTCCCCTTCTGAAATCACTATTCCCAGAGGAAAAGTGGTATTGTTTCGTATTACAGCCCTTGATGATGGTATTCCTGCAGGATATGGTCAAAGTTCTGGGCATTGTTTTTATATTTTGCCTCCTTACGATGTAATGGTAAAAAATATTCATAAAGGGCAGACAAAAGAGATAAAAGTAAAGATGATTTATCCAGGGGATTTTATATTTACATGCCCTTACTGTTCAGGTATTTTCCCAACCAATGGTGAACTCCACGTGAAGTAGTATAGTTCACAAGGTAGAGTATCTCCTCATAAATTGTATGTAAAATACCAGACCAATCAACGGAAATATTCCTATTATTCCAGCAGCTATTTTGTAAGAAAAAACTGTTTCACCAAGTATATAGGTTATAACTCCCCATGTTAAAGGGGACAAAACACTTGCCATTCTCTCAGAAATTGACATAAAAGCAAATCTTGTTGTAAGTTCCTCCTCAGGAGAAATCCTGATAAGAACAACCCTTAAAGTCGTCCATAAAGCAGAAATCATAACTCCAAACCATGCAGCAGTTATATAAATAAACCAGCTATTAGAAAAATAAAGCATTGCAATTCCCAATATCCAGCCTGAAAAAACAAAAATTAAAAATTTCTCAGGTTTAATCTTTTTCATAACATATCCGGAAACAGGAGCAGAAATTACAGCAAAAACAGCAGCAAAAGCAATTGTATAAATAACCTTATCCTGTGCAAAACCAAAAACCTTTTTTAAATAAATTGACATAAATACAATCAAACCGTGGGCTGCATCAGTTAAAAGTAAAATAGAAATCAGAAATAACAAAAACCCTTTTTCTGTAAAAATACCTTTTAGATGAATTTTCTGAGGCTTATTCCTTTTTGTTCTCAAAAAAATAACAGAAGGCAGAGCAAACAACGCGAAAATAACAGCAGTAATTAAGAAACTCTGCTGGGGATTTTCAGATAAAAAATTTGTTATAAGCAGACCTACAATAGCCCCAATATAACCAATACCTATTCCAATTCCAGAAACAACACTGATTAAAGAGTTATCAGACACATCAAATAATAGGGAATTATAAAACACAAGACTTTGCTGGTATATAAGATTAAGGAAGAAAAAAAGAATAAGGGCATTCCATAATGAACCCGTAAAATAAAAAGCCGGCAGCAAGATAATTATCAAGACCACAAAAATTTTAAACAGCTTATCTTTTATACCCTTTTCATCTGCTATTTTTCCCAGAAAAATTCCAACAATTATTGAAGCAAATATGGAAATTGCATAGGTAAATGAGTAATGATATGAACTTCCCCCAAGGGAAGAAACTATCCATAAAGGAAAGAAAACTGAAATAATATTAGCTGAAAAAATTGTTTCTGCAAAATCAAAAAGAGCCCAGGACAAAACTCTAATCTTCCTCAAGATTAACAAGCCTTTTTAGATTTTTTATTTCTTCAGAGGTGAGTTCCCTAAATTCCCCTTCTTTTAATTGGGGGTCAAGCTTTAGATTTCCTATTCTAACCCTTTTCAAATACAAAACAGGATGACCGAGGGCTTCCATTATCCTTTTTACTATATGGTATTTACCTTCTTTTACTGTAATGAGTATCTCGGATTTTTCAGGGCTTGTAGAAATAACTTTTACCTTAAATGGTTTTGTCTGGTAGTCCTTGAGTTTTATCCCTGATTTTTTATATTTTGAAAAATCAATGTCTGATACATCACCTTTGACAATGGCATAGTATTCCTTTTCAATTTCCCATTTGGGATGGGCAAGCCTGTGCCCAAGCTGGCCATCATCAGTTATTATAAGCAGACCTTCTGTGTCTATATCAAGCCTACCTATAGGAAATAATCTTTTATAAACAGGAATTTCCTGAAAGAATTCCATTACTGTAGGATAGTCTTTGTCTTCAGTGGCAGTAATATATCCGGAAGGTTTATTAAACATAAAGTAATAATGTTTTTGATAGATTACAGGTTCTTCATCTACGTAAACGATATCTTTTTCAGGATTAATATGGAGAGATGGGTTATTGATGATATTATCGTTAACTCTGACCCGTTTTTGCTTGATTAATTTTTTGACCTCTTTACGACTGCCAAAGCCTAAGTTTGATAAGAATTTATCTAATCTAATTTTGCTTACCTTTTTAAAACAGGGGGAATTGCTCCCCCTATTTATTAAAGTCTTACTTTACTCTTTCTTTGAGAGATTTAGCTGGGTGGAAAGTAACAACTTTTCTTGCAGGAATTTTGATAACTTCACCAGTTCTTGGGTTTCTTCCTTTTCTTGCTTTTCTTTCTTTTACGTTGAATACACCAAGCCCTGGAAGAGCAACTCTCTCACCCTTTTCAAGAGCTTCTGTAAGAGCTGCAACGAATGCGTTAACACATCTTTCAGCAGCAGCTTTTGTTGTTCCTGCCTGAGCTGCTACCTTTGCTACTAATTCAGCTTTTGTCATATCTGACCCTCCTTAAAAAAGATTTTTCTTTCCCCAAAATTCACCTTAAATTTTTCGGGGCAAATATTTAACACTTTAAATTTATATTAAGCATTTTCAGGCTGTCAAGTATTTTGTTGTTTATTTTCAATATTTAGATACGATTTCGTTTATCCAACTGGTTTTACAACTCCCCGCTCAACATAGTAAATACTATCTGCAGCGTCTTCCACTTCTGTATCATGGGTTACGATAATAAGTTGTCTTACGAATTTCCTTTCTTTTAAATTAATCAGAATATTTATAAGCTCATTTCTCCTTTGCTGGTCTAAATGTACAGTAGGCTCATCTAAGATTAAAAATTCTGCTTTATTTGATAAAAACTTTCCTATCGCAAGTCTGAGAGCAAGACCAAGGGCTACCCTTTGCCCTCCACTGATTGCCGAGGCTGATACATATCTGTCTGTTTTTTCAACTGTTGGTGCAAGAAGGGATATATCAAAATTTTCAGAAAATTTAACTTGCTGGAATGGAAAATCAAAGGCAGAAAAGATTATATTTGTTATTCTGGGTAATTCATACAAAGCATTATCTCTGATTATTTTTTGTATTCCTCTGGGGCCCAGAGCTTCTTCTACTTTTTTGTATTTTTTGATTTTTTCTTCTATTTTTTGTGCCGTTTCAATGGCTTCTTTTGTTTTAGTGATTTCTTTTTGGAGTGTTTCATATTGACCGGTTGTTTTTCCTAATTCCTGCTGTATTTGGTTTAGTTGGTCGTTTTTCTCTTTTAGCTGTTGTTGTAGCTGATTGTTTTTTTCTTTTAACTCTTTTAGCTGCTGGTCTATTTTTTCTTGATTAACAAGCATTGGTTTAAGTTCTTCTATTTTTTGAGTGTTTTCCTTGATTGTTTTTTTTAGGTTCTCTATTTCCTGTGATATTTTTTCCTTTTCTTCCACAAGGGATAGTATTTGAATATATTCTTTTTCTGCTTTTTTTAGTTTTTCTATTTCCTGTTTTATCTGGTTTTGGTCTGTGATTTTTATTTTCTGGGTAAGTTTTTGTATATCATTTTTTATAGTTTTAAGTTGTTTTTTTAGGTTATCCACATCTGTATTTTTCAGGTATCTGGAGAGTTCCACAAAGGTGTGATATATGTTTTTATTTTCTGTCAGGAATTTTTCTAATTCTTGTTTTTCTTTTTCTATATCTGCTGCTGATTTTAACTGTGAGTTTAAGACAGATATTCTTGCTTTAAGGTCTGTTTTTTCCTTTTCCAGTTCAGAGTATTTATCAAATAGCTCCTTGAATTTTTGTAAAAGTGGTTCAACTTCCTTTTCTATTTTTAATTGCTGGCTGATTTCTTTATCTTTTTTGTTTAGCTCTTTGTATTCTGCCCTTAGTTTTTTTAATTGTTCTTCTAATTCCTGAATAAGCTCTTGCTGGGTGTGTTTTTCCAGCGGCCTATCACATGTTGGGCATTTTCCTTCTATTGAGGATATATTTTTTAGTTTTTTCTTAAGCTCTTCCCCTGTTGCCTGTATTTTTGCTTTTTTTTCTGTGAGTTCATCTTTTATTTTAGTAAGTTCTTCAAGTTTATCCTGATTATTTTTTATAAACTGCTCAATGGTTAGGGGATTGTCTTTGAGAATTAAATAGCTTTTTTTTAGTTTTAGCAATGATTGTAAAATCTCTGAGAGTTCATCCAATATTTGCTGCTGTTTTTTCTGTATATTTGTGAGCTGCTTTTCAAGGGTCTGTTTTTCTGTTTGTATTTTTTGGAGTTTGGTAAATTCTTCCTGTAGTTGTTTTAGGTCTTTTTCTGCTTGTTCGTATCTCTCGCCGATTTCTTTTATCTGGCTGAGTTTTTGGGATTTCTGGTTATACTCTTCTATTTTTTCCTGTATATTTTTTTCTTTTTCCTGTAATAGCTTAAGCTCCTGCAGTTTTGATAATTCTTCTTCCATTTGTTTTAGATTTTCCACCTGTTTTTTTAGGTGTGGTAGTTTTTCTTTTTCTTTGTTTATATGCTGAATTTTTTCTTCAAGGGATTTCAGGTTTTTGTGGCTGATATTTATTACTTCCTGTAGTTTTTCTATATGGGCTCTTGTTTTAATTAGTTTTTCTTTTTCTGATTGGAGGAGGTCTATCTGTTTCTGGAGTTTTGTTTGTTCTTCGTTTAGCTGCTGCAACTCTTTTTGTTTTTCTTCCTGCTGGGTTCTTAAGCTCTCAAGTTGTTTTTGTAATTCTTCTGTCTGTTTTTCCAGTTCTTTAAGCTGCTCTGTTTCCTTTTCAAGCCATTTTACCTGTTCCTGAAGAACTCTTCTTTTTGTGGCTATGTTTTCGGCTATTAGCTGGTAAAGGGACATATCCAGAAGGTCTTCAAATATTTTTGCCCTATCTTTTGGGGATAGTTCTATCAGACCTTCTATATCCCCCTGTTTTACCAGAACAGAAGATAAGAATGTTTTGTAGCTTATGCCTGTTATTTTAGGAATTTCTCTGGATATATGCTTTTGATAGTAAGGTCTGTATTTTCCTTTTTCCTTTTTATAAATAATTCCTGTTGAACTTCCTTTGTTGCCCCGAATATTTATTGTTCTTTCAACTTTGTATTCTGAATTTCCTTTCTGGAATTCAACCTCTACGGCGGCTTCCCTTTTTCCCCATTTTACAAGGTCTTCTAACTTTCCCCTGTCTGTTTTTCCAAATATTCCGTAAACTATTCCTTCTATTATTGAACTTTTTCCAGCTCCATTCTCCCCAATAAATACGGTTATACCTGAAGGGGAAAATTCTATTTCTGTATCATCATGGGCAAGGAAATTCTTGAGACGAACTCTTTTTAAAATCATTTACTAACCTGCTTACCTAATTTCTTTTCTACTGACTGGATTTTCTGGACAAGTCTGTTTGATTTGCCTTTTCTGATATCAAACTTAACAACAGAATAAACCCTGTTACAATCCTTTTCCAGTTGTTTATAAGCTTTGTTTATTATATCAAGGGCTTCTTCCATTGTTTCTGTTTCAAATACTGTTCCCATAGG
>JALWLQ010000156.1 GCA_027084095.1 Persephonella sp. | reverse complement strand
GAGATAAGGAAAGATATAGACAAAGTTGGTAGATATGGTGGAGAAGAATTTATTGTTGTTTTACCAGAAACAACAATAGAAGACGCTCTAAAGCTGGCAGAAAGAATTAGAAAAAAGATATTTGAGAAAGAATGCAGAATAAAAGACTACAAAATTTCTATAACCTTAAGTGCAGGGGTTGCAGGACTTAGAATTCACGGGGATACTTTTGAAGAAATACTCCAAGCTGCCGACCTGGCACTTTATCAAGCTAAAAGAAGTGGCAAAAACCAGGTTGTTATGTTAGGGAAAGAAGAAATATCCCAGATACTTGAGGAAGAATTTAAAAGCAAAAACTTCCTTATTGACGCAATTCAAGAAGACAGAGTAATACCTTACTTTCAACCTATTGTGGACTTAAACACTCTTGAGGTAGTGGGATATGAAGTACTGGCACGAATACAGGAGAAAGATAGAGCTATTCCTGCATATAAATTTATATCAACTGCCATAAAATTTGGTATTATTCTACGAATAGATGAAATAATTCAACGAAAAACCATACAGCTTTTATCTGAACAAAAAGAAATCCCACAGATGTTATTTTTTAATTTATCCCGTCCCTATATTCAGGATGTACAACATATATCCCATTTTGTTGAACTACTTGAGAAAAATAATATACCCAAAGAAAACATAGTACTGGAAATAACAGAAGAAGAAGCTATAAGCGAAATTACCATCGTTAAAGAAGCCATAAGAATTGCAAAATCAAATGGAATTAGATTTGCTCTGGATGATTTTGGTGTAGGATACTCAACATTTTCCTACATAAAGTATTTTGATATTGATATAATTAAACTTGACGGTTGCCTCATTAAAAATATAGACAAGGATAGAGATAATCAGATTATTGTTGGTGGAATTGCCCATATATGTAAAGAAAAAGGAATAAAGCTTCTGGCTGAGATGGTTGAAACACAAGAAGAAGTTGAAACACTTAAAAGATTAGGAGTATCTTATGCCCAGGGATACATATTCGGAAAACCTCACAGTACTTTTATAAAAAAGATAAATACGGAGGACTTATAAATGATTAAATTTGGAACAGATGGATGGAGAGCAGTCATAGCGAAGGATTTTACATTTGATAACCTTCTAAAAGTAGCACAAGCACATGCAGACCATCTCAAAGAAAAAAACGGAAAAAAAGTAGTAGTAGGATACGACACCAGATTTATGTCAGAAAATTTTGCTGTAGCAGTTGCCGAAGTATTTTCATCAAACGGATTTGAAGTAATACTATCCTCCACTTTTTGCTCTACCCCTGCCCTTTCACTGGCAGCAAGGGATTTTGATGCAGATGAAGGAGTAATGATAACAGCCTCCCATAATACCTATGAATACAACGGCTATAAAATAAAAGGTGGATACGGAGGCCCCGCAACCCCAGAGATTATTGGCAATGTTGAGAAAAAATTAGGTAATACATCTCCTAAAACAGGCACTACCAAATGGGAGGAAATGGATTTTAATAGCCATTACATAAAAACATTAAAGAAATATCTTACCCCAGGGGTTTTTAATCAAAAACCTGAAAAAGTAATCCACGACCCGATGCACGGTGCAACAATAGGACTGCTAAACAGAATACTTGAAGACACTCTAATTGATGTTATCGAAATAAACCATTTTAGAGATGCATTTTTCGGTTTTAAACATCCTGAACCTGTGGAAAAAAATCTACCTCTTTTAAGGGGGAAAACTGTTGCTGAAGAAGCAGTAGCAGGTATTGCGAATGATGGAGATGGGGACAGGGTTGGCGTAGTAGATGAAGCAGGGGAATTCATAAGCACACAAATCGTATTTGCCCTTTTACTTCTCCACACAATAAGAAATAAAAAGACAGAAGGAGCAATAGCGAAAACAGTATCAACAACATATCTGGTTGATAGAATTGCTAAAAAAGAAGGAAGAAAGTTATACAAAACACCTGTAGGTTTCAAATATATTGCAGACTTATTCCTGAAGGAAAAAATAGCCTTTGGTGGTGAAGAGTCAGGAGGATATGGCTTTGGTTTTCATATTCCTGAAAGAGATGGATTATTATCAGGTCTTATGATTTTGGAAATGATACATCTCCACGGAAAATCCCTTACACAGCTTGTAGAAGATTTATTCTCAGAATTTGGAACAGCCTATTACAAAAGACTGGACCTGAAAGTAGAAGGAGACCAGGGGAGAATTCTCGTTGAAAAGCTTAAAAAAGAGCCTCTAAAGGAAATCGCAGGATTTAAGGTAAAAGAAACAGACCTTACAGATGGAGTTAAGCTTATTTTTGAAAATGATGGCTGGGTGTTATTCAGAGCCTCTGGAACAGAACCTGTCCTTAGAATTTATGTTGAGATGCCAGAAAAATCAGAAGTTGATATGATATTAGAAGAAAGTAAAAAACTGATTGGAGGATAAACGGTGGAAGAGCTTGTTTTTCATCCTTATGATGTAAGGATGTCCGAAGAAGGAGAGATAATTGCAATAGTTGAACCTGATGAATACCTGAAAGAGATGATAGAAAACAAAGAAACATGCTGGGAAGTTGATATTGATGTTGATTATGATGAGGAAGAACACGAACCATACCTTATGGTAACTCTCCTCAAAGACAAAGGCCAGATTGCCATGGCTTTCCCTTACGGAGAAGCATGGGAGGCTCTATCAGAAAAAGGAGTAATATCTGTAGTTCTCCTTACCCAGTTTGACCTTGACCATGGAGATACTTCAGATTTGATTTCCATAACCGTTGAGATAGATGGCTTCCTGAAAGGCTACATAGCAGGTGCAATGAGAATGTGGGAAGCTGTGAGTGAAGAGATTGAGGAAGAATGAAACTAAACTACAGCCGAAAGGTTCATTTTTATGAAACAGACGCACAGGGGGTGGTTCACCACTCAAACTATCCCCGTTATTTTGAAGAGGCAAGGGGATATTTTTTAGAAAAAATAGGCTACCCCTATCACAAAGTAAGAGAAGAACTGAATATAGATGTAGTTCTTGTTGAGCTTTCTGTTAAATACAAAAACCCACTAAAATATGGGGATATTTTTAATATAGAGTTCTGGATTTCACATATGGACAGATTTTTCTTTGATTTTGATTATGTTATAACAGTAAACGAGACCCAGATTGCAACAGGAAAGACAAAACATGCTTGTATAGACAGATTTTCCAGAAAATTAGTTTCTGTTCCAGAGGTGCTGAGAAAAGGCTATGGAGAGAGATAAAATTATATCCTCAATTTCAGACCTTTTATCAGGTTATCAGTGGGAGATATATATATCCTCAATTCAAACCCTAAAATCTATTTCCAGCAATCTGTCTATAGAAAGCCTGACCAAATCAAAAGAAACAGGGGTAGGTGTTAGAATTAAAAAAGGAGAAAAAATCGGATTTTTTTATGTATCTAACCCAACAGAAGAAAAAATTAATAAAGCATTACAAAAAGCCATCCAATCCCTTGAAATATCTGAAGATGACCCTTATATCCAGTTTTCAACCCTTACAGATAATCCTGTAAATCTGAAAATATACGATAAATACTCTGCAGAAAATCTGACCGATATTGAAAAATCACAGATTGCACTGGAATTTGAGGATAAAATAAGGTCAAAGGATAGCAGAATAACCAATATTAGAAATTGCAGTTTTATTGAAAAAATATCCGAATACACCCTGATAAACAGTAATGGGGTGGAAATCTCCGAAAAATCCACAAACTACACAATTATGGCAGCAGCCATAGCAAGAGGAAAAAAAGACAGTCAGATTGCATGGGGATTTAAATCTTCCAGATTTCTGTCTGATTTAGATATAAACAAAACTTCAGAAGAAATAGTTCATAATGCTGTTTCCCTATTGGGAGCTAAACCTATTTCATCACAGGTAATACCTGCTTTATTTCCCCCTTATGCGTTTACACAGATTTTGGAAGCCTTTTTCCCTGTATTTTCAGGAGAAAGTCTCATAACAGAAAAAACATATCTTAAAGACAAACTACAGGAGCAAATAGCACCTGATTTTTTAACATTAATAGACAGCGGTTTACTTAATAGAAAAACAGGTTCCAGAAAATACGATGATGAAGGAACTTCAACTCAAAACACAGAGATAATCAAAAATGGAGTATTCCAGACATTCCTCCATAGTATATATACAGCAAATAAAGCCTCATCTTCTCCAACAGGAAACGGATTTAGAAGCTCTTTTAAAGATACCCCCTCAGTTCAGCCATCAAACTTCTATATAGAAAATGGCAATCAACCTGTAAAACCGGAAGGAAAATACTTCAAAGTAATAGAAATGATGGGGCTTCATACAGCAAATCCTGTTACAGGTGATTTTTCTGTAGGAGCAACAGGACTGCTTACTCAGGACGGATACGAATATCCGGTAAGTGGAATAACCATATCAGGTAACTTTTTTGAGCTACTTAGAGATATAGTCCAGATAGGTAATGACCTTAAATTTTACGGGAGATTTGGAAGTCCTTCAGTATTTGTTTCCAGAATAAATATTGGAGGAGATTAAATGGTGCCCAGGGCGGGAGTCGAACCCGCACGCCCGTTAAGGGCACTGTCCCCTCAAGACAGCGCGTCTGCCAATTCCGCCACCTGGGCAATTGAGGATAATATTATAAGCAAAAGGAGGGTCTTTTGCAAGTAGTTTTTTTAACTGAGGGTGCAGACCTTGATGCACTTTCAACGGCTTATGGTATAACACTTTTATACCCTGAGGCAAAAATTTTGCTTCCTGGGGCTTTGTCCCCAGGGGTTAGACTGGTTTTAAAACATTTTGAGAAACTATTTGAAAACAGGCTGATAAAAAAAGAAGAATTATCCCAGATTAATACCCTTTTCCTTGCAGATACCAATAACTACAGAAAAGCCCTAAAAGAGCTAAATGAGTATGTATCCCCAGAAACTAAGATAGTTATCTTTGACCATCATCCTGTAAGAATAAAGCTCCCTAACAAAATAGAAAAACATATAAAAAAAACAGGTGCAGCAGCCACAATAGTGGTAAGTAAAATAAAAAGACAGAAAATTCCTATATCCCCTGACCAAGCAACAATACTTGCCCTTGGTATATATGAAGATACAGGCAGTTTCCTTTATGAGATAACAACTCCACAGGATTTAAGGGCAGCATCTTACCTGATATCAAAAGGTGCTGACCTGAATTTAATAAAAAACATAATTGAGGAAAAAATAGATATTCAGGAGATAGAAATAATCCACCAGATAGTTGATAATATTCAAAACTTTTATCTTAAAGACAAAAAAATCATATTTTCCACAGCTTACAGCAGCCAGTATATACCTGATATATCTTCTCATCTTCACATGATAAAACCGTTGCAGGAAGCAGATGCCTTTTTTATTCTGATTGCAGAAAAAACAAAAATTAGTATAATTGCCCGTTCAAAAACTCCTGAAATAGATGTGGGAAAGATAATGTCCTTTTTAGGTGGAGGGGGGCATTATACAGCTGCCAGTGCCACGGTAAAGGGTTTGACTGTTCAGGAGATAAAAAATTATATAGAAATGGTGCTTATCGGAGAAACCCATAAAAACAGAAAAATAAAAGAGTTCATGTCAGACCAGATAATCACAGTGAATAAAAACCAAAAGCTTTCTCAGATTAAAGACCTTCTTGATAAAGCACCTGTGCTTTTTGTTGTAAATAAAAACGGAAAATTTGAAGGAATAGTGATAACAAAGGTTTTAAAGGAAAGCCTCAAGCATGGCCTATCAGAAGCAAAAGTAGAAAATTTTATCATTGATAGTGTAATCACATTTGAGCCTGAAACAACTCTTGTTGAAGCAGAAAAACAAATTATAAACTCATCTCAGGAATACTTTCCAGTTTTAAAAAAGGGTAAGCCTGTTGGAATAATAAACAGAACCTATATAATCAAGATTTTGCACGGGCAGGTTTTTGACACAGAAAAGGACATTTTTATATCACGGGAAAGAATTAAACCCCGCTATCTTAATTATGAAAACCGCCTGAGAAATTATCTACCTGAAGATATAATCTCCCATCTTGAAAAAATAGGAAAAATATCAAAACAACTTGGCTATAACACATATCTGGTAGGAGGAATAGTCAGGGATATTATCTTAGGTAAAAAAAGCCTTGATATAGACCTGATTGTTGAAGGAGATGCAATACATCTTGCCAGAGAGTATGCTAAAAGGGAAAAACTACCTGTAAATACCTTTGAAGAATTTATGACAGCCCAGATAACCCTGAAAAATGGCCAGAAAATAGATTTAGCAACAGCCAGAAAAGAAATTTATACCCATCCGGGAGCATACCCAAAGGTAGAAAAAGCAACCATAAAAGAAGACCTTTATCGCAGAGATTTCACCATAAACACCCTTGCAATAGAAATCACAGAAGGCCGTTTTGGAACACTGATAGATTATTTCAATGGCATAAAGGATATAAAAGACAAAGTAATCAGAATTCTACACCAGCTAAGTTTCGTTGAAGACCCTATCAGGATACTCAGAGCCCTTAGATTTGCCGGAAGGCTTGGCTTTAAACTTGGTAAACATACAGAAAAACTGCTTAAATTGGCTGTTGATGAGAATATGCTTGAATTTGCCCCAACAGGCAGAGTAAATCTTGAATTTACCTATACTTTCAACGAGGAAAAAGTGGTTGATATTCTTATGCTAATGAACAGATACAAAGTTCTCCATAGTCTTATTCCTGAATTTTATATGGATGAAAAAAGGGAAGAAATAATCAGTAGAGTTAGGGATACAATTATCTCTTTTGAGATGTTTCTTGATATTAAAATAGATAGAATTTCCAACTATCTCCTTTCTCTTTTATACCATCTGCCTTTTGAGATTTCTTACAAATTTCTTGAAAAATACCATTTTGAAAAAAGTAAAAAATTCTTTGAGGAATATTTTGATGTAAAAGACAAATTCAGAAAAATTCCTGAGAAAAATTCTGAACTTTACAAAAAAATAAAATTTATCAGCAAAGATTTACTTGTCTTTATATGTGCCAGCAGTGATATTGAACTTTCAGAAAGAATTATAAAAATCCTGAAAAAAGAAGAAGAGAAAAAACTCCTCATATCAGGGAAAGACCTGCAGGAGCTTGGTATTAAACCATCTCCTATATACAAAGTCATAATTGACGATGTATTCAAAAAATATCTTGATGATGAGATAAAAACAAAAAAAGAAGCCATTGAATATATAAAATCAAAATACAGAGAGGAGATAAAATGATTTTCCTGAGTGTAATTGCTGCTGTAATCCTTTCTATTGGACAGGTTCCCCCTGTTGTCCATCTGGACGGAAAAATAGGAGGCACAATTGATGGAAAACCATTTTCCACAGAAATGATAAAAGGAAAGGTTTACCTGGTTTTATACGTTGACCCTGATAAAAGAGAGTTAAATGAGGATTTCACCGAAGCATTAAAAAAACAGCATTTTGACCACTCAAAATTTGGTTCAATTGCAATCATAAATATGAAAGCAACATGGCTTCCAAACTTTGTGCTGGAAAGTATTCTGAAGAAAAAGCAGAAAAAATATCCCCATACCATCTATGTGAAAGATTACCAGAAAGTTTTTGTCAAAAAATGGGGTTTAAAGGATGATGATTACAATGTGCTACTCTTTGATAAAAATGGCAGATTGTTATTCTACAAATCAGGAAAACTAACCCCAGAAGATACCCAAAAGGTCATCCAGCTTATAAATCAAAATTTATGATTTATTTCAGTTATTACTTTTTATTCCAGACATAAAATAAAAATAGGGGATAATTATGAAAGTATGCACTTTTAATGTAAATTCTATACGAACAAGAAAAGACCTTATAATACGCTGGCTTACAGAAAAGGAAAAGGATATAGATATTCTCTGTTTTCAGGAGATAAAAGTAGAAGATGATAAATTCCCTTATAAAGATTTTGAACAGCTTGGATACAAGGCTGTAGTCTATGGACAGAAAGGATATAACGGTGTTGCAACACTCTCAAGAAAAGATTTTGTAGAAGTCAAAAAAGGTCTTGGGGATGAATACTTTGACCAGCAGAAAAGAATTTTATCCACAAAGATAGGAGATATCTGGGTCATAAATGTTTATGCTCCCCACGGAGATTTAAGGGGCGGAGATAAATACTATTACAAGCTTGACTGGTATAAAAGGTTCAGACAGTTTTTGGATGAAAACTTTTCACCTGAAGATAAAATAATAGCCCTTGGGGATTTTAATGTTGCCATTGAAGATATAGATGTTTACGACCCGGAGCTTCTTGCTGACAGCATCGGCACAATGCCAGAAGAAAGGGAAGCCTTCAAAAATATCCTTGATTTTGGTTTTGTTGATACTTTCAGATATCTGTATCCGGACAAACAGCAGTTTACATGGTGGGATTATATAGGTGGTGCCATCTGGAAAAATGAAGGAATGAGAATAGATTACATTCTTGCCACAAAACCGTTAATCCCACACCTGAAAGATGTATATGTTGATTTATGGCCAAGGAGAAGAAGAACACCAAAACCATCAGACCACGCACCTGTAATAGCAATATTTGAGGTTTAATATGGATTTATTACTGGAAGGATATTTTCAGGATTTAAAAAGGCTTGAGGAAGAGATAGAAAAATACTATCAGGAATATCTTACTCTTAATCAGGTTTTTATCTCAGATAAGAAAGATTACGAGCAAATTCTGCTTAACTACGGCACAGAAGAGCTTAAATTTACACTTGGCTTTCTTACAAGTATTTATAAAAATATCCAGCAAAAGAAATACTCGGTTATAGACAGTATCTTTGATACCATTGAGCATTCCGGAGAGTTTGAGTTATCAATCTTTTATGGAAATCGTATTTTAGAAAAATTCAAAGGTCAGGAAGCAGATGAGTATTTAATTAGACTTTACACACTGAGAAGAATGCTTAATGCCCTTTTAATTCTTGATGATGGGCTGGAATATCTAAAATATCTAATTGAGTATACAAAAACCTCCAAAGAATTTTTCAGTTCATACAACAAACTACTCAAGGAGAACTATCGCAATGCCATGGATTTTTACCAATTTATTTATGTTTATTATTCAAGATTTCCATCTGATGATGAGCAGGCTCTTGGGTCATTAATAAAAAGCTACAATATTAAAAAACTAATGATAGAAAATCAGCTTTTACCTTATCCAGAAGAAAACAATATTTTCCAAATTATAAATATAGTCGGTAGCTATCTACAAATAGAGAACTCTTTTGTTTCACTTGTTATGGACATTGATGAATATATTAAGGAATTTGCAAAACAGATGAAAGATTTAAAAGAATTTTCCCAAAAAAGCCCTTCCATTCTTGAATTATATTTACAGCAACCATTTAAAAGATATATCAATCAGTTTTTAACAAATATTTATATAATGGGCTTTGACGAAGAATATCATCAGGTAAGCCAGACCTTTCCTGAAATTATAACAATAGACCACAAACTTATAGTTGAGATTAATGAAATCCTGGTAAAAGACCCTTCCAAAGAGAGAAAGCTTTTATCCCTTAAGGATGAAATAGAAAGGGCATTTAATAATCTGTCCTCTGACAAAAAAGAAAGCGTGCTTTATGTTTATTACAATGCTCTAATTTCTGTATTTTATGATGATATTGAATTCCTTAAAAAGATTAAAGAAGAAATAATTGAACATAAATCCAGATTAAAAAATGCATACAGTCTGGATGTCCCACTGTTCAGAATTCTGGCAGTTCAAGGAGAAAAAGAAAAAGCAAAACAGCTTGCAAATCAGGTAAGAGAGCAAGCAGTTATCTCCGGTAAAAAATTTCTTGTCAACGCAATAGATGACTATATAAAAACAGAACTGGATGTGTGAAGATTTGCTTATAAAGCATTTTATAATAATTTTATATTTAAGAGATTTATAATGGATTTATTATCATGCAAAATGTAGAAAGAATAAAAAAAATTCTGAAAAATCATAAAAAGGAGTTGGAAGATAAATATTATGTCACAAACATTGCCCTATTTGGTTCTTATGCTAAAGGCTCTCAAACCTTAGAAAGTGATATAGACATTCTTGTAGAGTTTAAGAAACCTATTACACTTATACATTTCATAAAACTGGAAAACTATCTTTCTGATTTACTTGGTGCTAAAGTAGACCTTGTTATGAAGAACTCTTTGAAACCTTATATAAAAAAGCAAGTCCTAAAGGAAGCTATTCAATTGTGAAAAGATACTATCAAGATTACATTAATGATATTTTAGAAGAATGTAATTATCTGATAAATAGAAGTAAACATCTGACATTTTCCGAGTTTGTAGAAAGCGAAGATTTAAAAAGAGCTTTTATTCGAAGTCTGGAAATTATAGGAGAAGCAGTTAAAAAATTACCAGAAGATATAAAAGAGGGAGACAAAACAATTCCTTGGAAGGAAATTGCAGGAATGAGAGATAAAGTAATTCATGACTATTTCGGAGTGGATTATGAAGTTATCTGGTTAACTGTAAAAGAAGATATCCCTATTTTAAAGAAAAATTAGAGAAAATTTTAAACCCTTGATTTAATAGTTTTGAAAATCTCTCTGGCAAACTAAAGACAGTTTTCCTTGAACTAACTTTATCTAAAATCTATTCTTGTGCTTCTCTTATATAAATCATTTTCCAATTGACACCGGAAATCTTTTTATTTAAATTTAATGACTGATGGGTCAGTCAACCAGGGATAAGCTTATAAACTCGGCGATACAGATTTTTTCCAAAAAGGGATTTTATAACACCAAAATATCTGATATCGTCCAGAATGCTGGACTGGCACAGGGCACATTTTATATCTACTTCAAAAGTAAAGAAGATATATTTCTCCATATTGTTTTGATGATAGTTGACCAGATAAACCAGACCATTGAAAAGTATTCCTCTCTTGATGAGAAACCAGAAAAAGTGATTAAACTCTTTGCCAGGGAAGTTTTTGCCCTTCTTTATCAATATAAACAGATAGCCTATATATTCTTCTTCCAGATAATCTGTGTAAATGAAGAATTCCAGAAGATATACTTTGACACTTCAAGAAAGATTTTTGAGTTTTATAAAAATAACCTTAAAGACTTTCCGGATAATGAAGTTAGAGCAGATATCCTGATAGGCTATGGCAAAAGACTTACCGAAGTTGAACTTCTAATTAACAATCTTAGCTATGAGGAAATCATACAAAAATTTGACAGGGCAATAGAAATAATAACAGGAGCCTGATATGAAAAGAGTATTATTTGCGCTTATTCCAATGCTTGCTTACGGGCTAACTATAGATGAGGCAGTGGAAAAGGCAGTAAAGCAAAATCTACAGATAAAACAGCAAAAAGTAGAACTGAAAAAAGCTAAAATCCAGTTAAAAGAGGACTACAATCTGTGGGCACCTGAATTTTTCCTGAACTTTTCCTATACAACTTACAAAGACACTCCTTATACAAAAATTCCTCCTGGCGTTTTACCATTTCCTCTCTCATTCAAACAAACAGACAAAGATTTTAAAAACTTCTCTGCAGGGATAAATTTCCCCATTTTTACAGGATTTGCACGGCCTAACAAGATTTCTATATCAAAACTTGAGATTAAATCTAACAAACAACTACTAAAGGAAACCATTACCCAGATAACAGCACAGACAAAAGCTGCATACCTTGATGCCCTTATGGCACAGGCAATTGTTGAAGTTTATAAAAAACAGCTTCAGGCTGTAGAAAAGCACCTATACCGTGTAAAAGAGTTCTATAAAGAAGGTCTGGTAACAAAGGTTGATATCCTTCAAACACAGGT
>JALWLQ010000155.1 GCA_027084095.1 Persephonella sp. | reverse complement strand
GGAAGAATTCTCAGGTCAATAATCTGGGCTAAAAAGGATATAATCACTGCCACAAAAGTAAGCAGCTGGACAGGGACAATGTTTGCCTACTTTCTTATGCTTCTTGGCTTTCTTTCTCTTATACAGGGAAGTTTTATTAATGCCTTATGGTATGGATTTCTGGGATGGTTTTTGAAGAATGCTGCCAAAGTAAGTTTTGAACAGACCAAACTATCTGTAATTCTTTCCCAATACAAAGTTGAACAATTTATGCATACTGTAAAACCCGTCTTACCGGACGAAACCATATCAGAATTTATGCTTTATTATTATCCTATGTATAACACAAGAATGTTTCCTGTTATCGGCAGAGATGGGAAAATTTATGTGGTTGATATTTTTGATATAAAAAGTATTCCTCAATCACAATGGGACAGCATAAAAGTGGTTGATATTGCAAAACCTATTGTAGCTTATGTGAGCCCTTATGACACCCTGATGAAAGCTCTTAAATTAATGAATAGATACCAGCTTGATGAACTACCTGTGATTTATGGAAATACGGTTCTGGGAATAATAAAAAGAGAAGTTATAGAAAGTTTATTGGAAAGATATATGTTACAGGAAAAATTCGGAAGGTGAGAAAATGAGAATATTTATTCTTATAACTGGCTCCGAGTTCACATATGGTTTAAAGCAGGAAAAAAATTCACTTTTTATAGCAAAGGAAGCTTTTAAAAGAGGGGCAGAGATAGTGGGCACAGCAATAGCCCCTGATAATATATACACCATCCAGTATTTTCTAAAAATGGGGCTGGATAAATCAGATGTTGTTGTGGTTTCAGGAGGTCTGGGTCCTACTGAAGATGATTTAACCCGTGAAGCTGTGTCAGAGGCTATCGGAGTTCCTCTTATCTACGATGAGGAATGGCTAAAAAAGATTAAAGAAACACTCAAACAGCAAGGCAGAGAAATAACAGACAACATAAAAAAAATGGCTAAAATTCCCTATGGAGCCAGAAAAGTAGAAAATCCTGTAGGTAAAGCCCTTGGATTTATAAAAGTGCTTGATGATGTCCAGAAAGCTGTTGTATGCGTTCCAGGAGTTCCTTCCGAGATGAAGCCAATGATTTTAAAAGCTTTTGAACTGCTTGGACTGAAAGAGACAGGAGGGTTTATTCATCTGTTCAGGACATTTGGAAAACCTGAAGCAGAGATTAACTATATACTAAAGGATATAGAAGGCCTTGTTTTGAATAGTTCCCCTAAAGGTGTTGATGTATATGTCATAGAAAAAGAAAAATTTTTCCTTGATAACAAGGTAAAAGTAATCAGAGAAAGACTTGGAGAATTAATCTATACAGAAGATGAAAAGGAGATGGAAGAAGTTGTGGGGAATTTACTCAGGGAAAAAAATAAAACCATTTCCACTGCAGAATCGTCAACAGGTGGACTTATAGCTGCCAGAATAGTAAATGTTCCCGGCTCATCAGAGTATTTCATGGGGAGTGTAGTTTCTTACTCAAATCAGGTAAAGATAAATCAGCTTGGGGTAAATAAAGAGGATATTGAAAAATATGGAGCAGTCAGCAAAACTGTCGGCAGGCAAATGGCTGAAGGAGTAAAAAAACTTCTTAAAACAGATATAGCTTTATCTGATACAGGAATTGCAGGGCCCACAGGTGGAACTCCTGAAAAACCGGTAGGCTTACATTATGTAGGATATTCAGATGATAATAAAACAGAAGTTCATAGGGTAGTATTCAAAGGAGAGAGAAATGATGTTCGCCTTGCTGTGTCCCAGTTTGCATTAAATTTAGTTCGTCTAAATTTCAGGTAGTATAATTTCAACCCTGTTTCTACCTTTCTCTTTAGCCAGATAAAGTGCCTGGTCGGCTCTTTTTACAATACTGTCCGGAGTATCTTCAGGGGTAGCTTCTGTAACTCCGAAACTGGAAGTAACCTTTCCTACTTTATCAAAGTTATACTCTTCAATTTTCTTCCTTAATTTCTCTGCCAAAATTCTTGTTCCACTTATATCAGTTTCAGGTGCAATAATAACAAACTCCTCACCACCCCATCTGGCAAAAACATCTGTATCCCGAATATTTTCTTTTACTATTTTTGCTATTGTTTTCAGGACATAATCCCCAACCTGATGACCATAAGTATCATTAATCTTTTTAAAATGGTCTATATCAAATATTATCAGTCCCAGTGGACGACCGTATCTTTTGACTTTTTTAAGTTCTTCTTCCAGTACTCTATTAAACTTACCTTTATTATAAATTCGGGTAAGAGGGTCTATTTCAGAAAGAGTTTTAAATTTCTCACTTCGCTTGATTATACTTATCAATAACGCAAACACTGTAAGAATAGAAAACTCAACGGATAAATACATAATGATAAAGGCTTCATTAAACATAGATATTGTATTGTCTTTTTCGTAATAAACCAGATAACCAACATTTCTACCGGTAATATTTTTAATAACGATAAAGGAAACCACATAATAGTTTCCATCTATTTTTATATCAACAGCAAAATTTGAAAACTGTTTAAGTCTGTTTTTTACTTTATCTTTCAAGGTCAAGTTTATCTTGGCAAATATATCAGGAGGAATTGCATAACTTTTCAAATCAGAGGGCTCATAATAAAAATCTTTATCAAACTCACTCTGAATATATGTTTTTCTGATTTCTCTTGATAAGGTATTAAAAAGGACATTTTTATAAATAAGAAATATGTACTCTCCTTTAAATATTTTTTTAAGCTCATCCTTTAAAGCTTCATAAGATAGAATTATCTCAACTGTTCCTAAAAATTTATCCTTGTAATAAAGCTCATAAGGGAATTTAAAACCTCCAACAAA
>JALWLQ010000154.1 GCA_027084095.1 Persephonella sp. | reverse complement strand
CTTGAGAAAACTGGGATTTGAGATAGCTATAGATGATTTTGGAACAGGATACTCCAATCTGAACTACCTCGCAGAAACAGATATAGATTTTCTGAAGATAGATATATACTTTGTTAGAAATATGCTTGTGAATGAAAAATTATTCAAACTGGTTAAATCTATAATCAATATTGCAAAAATATTTGATATTAAAACAATTGCTGAAGGAGTTGAAAAAGCAGAAGAATACACAGCCCTGAAAGAGCTGGGCTGTGATTTTTATCAGGGATACCATTTCTGTAAACCTTTACCCCCTGAAGAATTCAAAAAATATCTTAAAAAGGCCTAACCTTCCAGTGTTTTGATACTCTCTTTAAGCATATCTAAGAAATAATTTAGTTCATCCTCAGATATAACAAGGGGAGGCATTATCACCATAACATCTCCAAGTGGTCTTACCCATATACCCCTTTTAAGCATCTCTTTTGCAACCTTGAAGCCTGTTCTTTCTCCATAAGGAAAAGGCTCCATCTTTTCTTTATCCTTCACCAGTTCAACTCCTGCCATAAATCCGTATTGTCTAACATCTCCTACATGTTTTAGTTCCCAGAATTCTTTTAACCTTTCCTCTAACAGTTTTATCTTTGGTTGAAGTTTTTTTAATGTCTGTTCTTCCTCGAAAACTTCCAGATTTGCTATTGCAACATTGCAGGCTATCGGATTTCCTGTATAAGTATGTCCGTGATAAAAATGTTTTGCTTCCCCAAACTCCCCTAAAAATGCATTAAAAATCTCATCTGTTACAAGGGTGGCTGCAAGGGGAAGATATCCACCTGTTATTCCTTTTCCAAGAGCTATTATATCTGGCTCAATTCCTTCCTTCTCGGAGGCAAACATATAACCTGACCTTCCAAAGCCTGTTGCAACCTCATCAACAATCATAAGAATGTTATACTCATCACATATTCTTCTGATTTCTTTTAGATATCCTTTTGGGAAAGGCAGAATTCCTGCTGCCCCCTGTACTCCTGCCTCAAGGACGAATGCCGCTATCTCCTGATGATTTTTGAATATAAATTCCTCAACTTCTTCTATAAGAAGCTTGGTTGTGTCATACTCAAGAGCTTTTTCTCTTCCTACTTTTTTGACTGCCTCAAGATATGGGGAAGGCATTTTATAAACATCAAAAAGGAGAGGTTTATATTTTTCGTGGAATATATTTATACCACCTACAGAAACACTTCCTATAGTATCACCGTGATAAGCTTCAGATAAAGTTACAAACTTATTTTTACGTTTTTCCCCTTTGTTGTGCCAGTAGTGGTATGCAATCTTGATGGCAATTTCCATTGCCTCAGCACCATCTTCAGAATAGAAAACCTTTGTAAGTTTCGGAGGAGTAATCTCCACAAGATTTTTGGCAAAGACTATTGCAGGGACATTTGAAGCTCCAAGGGTGGTAAAGTGAGCTATTTTCTGAACCTGTTCAATAACTGCCTGATTGAGTTTTGGATGGTTATGCCCATGAACATTACACCATAGAGAAGCAACCCCATCTAAATATTTATTTCCGTAAATATCATACACATAAACACCTTCGCCTCTTTCAACAATAACATTTTCCTCTTCCCTGTAAACTTTCATCTGTGTAAATGGATGCCAGAAATACTCTTTATCCCACTCCTCAAGATATTTTCTGTTTAGCATATTTCCTCCTGATAATAGACTGAGATTTATATTTTACAGCGGACTTTAACATTATATTTGATTTTTTATATGGGTGGAATGTGGTATCTGGTTATTCTTCTGTTTTTTAAATAAAAAAAGAATTTAAAAATATCAAGCTATATCTGGGCATTGATAACCTTAACTGTTAAAAAAGAAATAAAAGGGGCATAGAAGCCCCTGTACTGATTATTTTTCTGGTTTTTCATCAATTGGAACAGCTGGTGCCATACCAAGTGTAAGAGCTCTTTTTCTTTCAATCATGTAATACAGAACTGGAACAACAACCAGTGTTATCAGAGTTGAAGCACCTGTTCCAAATATCAGGGCAATAGCGAGACCATTAAATATTGGGTCAAATATGATAACAAAAGCACCAACAATAATTGCCGCAGCTGTCAGTAGAATTGGCCTTGTTCTAACTATACCAGCTTCAAGAAGTGCTTCTTCCACAGAGTATCCCTCTTTCAGTTTATCCTCTGCAAACTGAACAAGCAGTATAGAGTTCCTGAGAATAATACCTGCAAGAGCTATAAATCCAATCATAGAAGTTGCTGTAAAGAATGCTCCCATTAACCAGTGTCCCGGAACTATACCAACCAGTGTAAATGGAATTGGTGACATTATAACTGCAGGCATTCTGAATGAACCAAACCATCCAACAAGGAGCATATACAGAACTACAATTGCAACTGCAAAGGCAATTCCCATATCTCTAAATGTCTCATATGTAATTTGCCATTCTCCGTCCCATTTTACATAGTATTTGTCTTCCAGTTCAGGCTGGTGAGTTAGCAGCTGAGTTATCCCTTGACCATCTGGGGTTTTAATCTCTTTTATCTTATCCCAGAGGTCTATAATTGGGTAAACTGGTGAACCCACACTATCATTAACATTAGCTATAACATAAACTACTTTTTGTAGATTTTTTCTGTATATATCATGCTGGGAGCTTCCCTTTTCTACTTTAACAAATGTTCCTATTGGAATTCCACCTTTTGGACTTGGTATTTTCATTGCAAGTATTTTCTCAAGGGAAACCCTACTTTTTTCATCCAGTCTAACAAAGAGTTTAACAGGCTCTATATCCTTATCAGAATATAGCAATCCTACATGATGACCAGCCAGAGCTACTCTCATAGTTTTTACTATTACTTCTTCATTAAGCTGATACTTTCTGACCTTCTCCCTGTCTATTTTCAGGATATATTCCCTTTGAGGTAGATTTGCATATATTCCTACATCAATAATTCCTGGTGTATCCTCAAATATCTTCTTTATCTTCTCTGCTATTTGAAGCTGAACATTATAATCTGGACCGTATACCTCAGCCACTATTGGAGAAAGCACCGGAGGTCCTGGAGGTGGTTCCACAACTGCCACATATTTCGCACCATTTGCTTTTGCAATTTTTGCTATATCATCTCTAATTCTTTCAGCTATTTCGTGTGATTGGGCTTTTCTATCATGCTTTCCAATCAGATTTACTTTTATCATTGCATAATATGGGGCTTCTCTCAGGTAATAATGTCGTGCCAGACCGTTGAAATCAAAAGGTGCAGGAACACCTGTATAAATTACATAGTTTTTAACCTCTGATACATTTTTTACGTAATCAGCCAGTTTTTTAGCTACTGTATATGTAGTTTCCAGAGTTGTCCCTTCAGGCATATCAAGAACTATGAACAGCTCACTCTTGTTGTCATAAGGTAACATTTTCACAAGAACTGCTCTTTTAACAAGCATTCCAACAGATACAAGAAGTAGTAATCCCATTACACCCAGGAATATCCATCTTTTTAGACGGCTCTGGAATAAAGGTATATATATCTTTTCAAACATTTTTGCTAAAAATCCTGCAGTTCTTTCCTCTTCTTCCTCCAAATCTCTTGGAGTAAGCTCTTCAGCCTCATGTCTAAGCCATCTTATTGCCAGATAGGGTGTTAGTATGAAGGCAACAAGCATGGAGAAGAACATTGCAACAGAAGAGTTTATCGGAATAGGTCTCATATAAGGACCCATCATACCTGTAACAAATGCCATTGGAAGCAGAGCAACAATAACTGCAAATGTTGCCAGAATTGTGGGATTACCAACTTCGTCAGTTGCCACAACAGCTGCCTCATCAGGTGGAAGTTTCCGCATTTCAAACCATCTATGTATGTTCTCCAGAACAACAATAGAGTTATCAACCAGAATACCAATTGAGAATATTAGGGCAAACAGTGTAACCCTGTTAAGTGAATAACCATAAAGCTCGCTAAGGAACAGTGCAATAGCAAGCGTAACTGGTATAGTGACAGCTACGATTAGAGATTCTCTCCATCCAAGTGTTACAGCTATCAGTAGAACAATAGAAAATGTTGCTATTAAAAGGTGTTCAATAAGCTCATTGGCTTTTTCGGTAGCTGTTTCACCGTAATTTCTTGTTACTTTTACATATACATCTTTAGGTAGGTATTTTTCCTTTAGTTGTTCCAATTTATGAAGAATATCTTCTGCAACAAAAACTGCATTACTTCCTGTTTTCTTAGCTATAGCAAGGGTTACAGCATTGTAAATCTTTTCTCTGTCTCCTTCTCCTTGAACTCCATATCCAAACTGGACATAGTTTGTAGGTTCTCCTTCCCCTTCAAAAACCTTTGCAACATCTTTTATGAAAATTGGTTTATTGTTATAAACTCCAATAACAACATTTTTGACATCTTCTACTGTTCTAAGGAACTGACCGGTTCTAACCTTTACTTTGTAATTATTTTCATCTATTTCTCCAGAAGGCAAGGTAAAGTTTGCCTGCTGTAATGCCTGAACAACTTGAGGTAGCATTATGTGATATGCATTAAGTTTTGCCTGGTCAAAGTATATATTTATTGTTTTTGGTTTGGAACCAAGTATTGTAGTTTCTGTAACATTGGTCAGTTGTTTAATTTCATCCTCTATCTGTTCAACAAATCGTCTAAGTTCATAAGAGCTATATTTGTCACTGTAGAATGTAAGAGCAAGAATAGGAACATCATCAATTGACTTTGGTTTTATAATAGGCTGCATAGTGCCTGGAGGCATCCTATACATATTTGAATTTAGCTTACTGTATAACCTTACCAGTGCGTCTTCTGGGTCTGTTCCAACATAAAATCTTACAGTGGTTATTCCAAATCCGTCCCCTGCATACGAATAGACATATTCTACTTCTGAAACTTCCCACATTATTTTTTCAAGGGGTTTAGTAATTAGTTTGTCAACATCTGCCGCCTGCTGCCCGGGAGCAGGAACCATAATATCAATCATAGGAACAACAATTTGAGGTTCCTCATCCCTTGGTGTTGTCATTACTGCAAAAAGACCCATAAGCAGAGATGCCAGAACAAGCAAAGGTGTTAAAGGTGAGTTAATGAAAGCCTTTGCTATCTTTCCGGCAAGCCCGTATTCTCTCTTTATTTTATCCATTATTTTCCTCCGCTACTAAGTGGTTTAACGAACTTTGCAGCCTTCACAAGCTTTCTCAACTTCTTCTGCAACGATAACATCACCAGGCTTAAGTCCTGAAATAACTTCTACTTTTCCATCTATCTCATCCCCAAGCTTCACAAAGGCAATATGTGCAATACCGTCTTTATCAACTTTGTAAACAGCATCAAGCTGTCCCCAGTGGAATATTGCTGTTTTTGGTATCAGAATTTTTTCCTCTTTTGAAACAGGAATTTTAACTTTTCCATACATTCCAGGCTTTAAGTCTGGGTCATGGGGAAGTTCTGCTTTTATTGTGAATGTTCTGTTCATAGGGTCAATGCTATTACTTTTTTCAACAACTTTTGCTTTATATGTTTTGCCTATTGTTTCCACAGAAACAGTAATCTCATCTCCTATATTCACTTTGTTTATAAGGCTTTCATCTATCATTGACATAAATTTGAGATTTTTATCTCCAATGATAAATATTGGCATTCCGGGAGCTGCCATATCTCCAACATCATTCATTTTTTTGATAATTACACCGTCAAATGGAGCTTTAACGTAGGCATAATCTTTCATTATTTGTGCATATTTAAGTTTTGCTCTAACTTGCTTTTCCTTGGCATCCAATTGTTTTAGTTTTGCTTTAATTGCATCAACCTGAGCCTTTGCTCCTATCATTTTTGTTTCAATTTCTTCAAATTGTTGCTTTGAAATGGCATTTTCTTTATACAGATTTTTGAACCTTTCATACGTTCTTTTTGCAAACTCATAACCAGCCTGAGCTGCTTTTAATCCTGCATTTGCCTCTTCTCTTGCTTTTGCAAGTTCTTCAAGACCTGCATAAGCCTCTTTTATATTCTGGTTTATTTCGCTGTCATCTAAAACGGCAAGTAATTGTCCTTTTTTAACAAAATCACCTTCTTTGACATTTATCTTAAGAATTTTTGCCATTAGCTTTGTTGCAACTTTTGCTGTGTTATTTGATATTACTGACCCATCAACCTGATATACCTGTCCAACTTCCTGTGGTTGAACTACCATAGTTGGAACCTGAACCACTTTTTTTGCCTCTTCTTCTGCATATCCAGGCTCAACTCTTGGTGTAAGGAAGCCCCCGAGCCATAAGATAAAAATGGCAATAGGTATAACGAAAAACACTACAAACTTGACTACGCTTTTCATTATTTATCTCCTCCGTTATTTTCTTTTTTTAACTGACCCGCCTGATATTTAAGTTCCAGAAGTGATACTTTTGCATCATAAGTTGCTTTTGCTTTTTCAAATTTAATCTTGTCATACATTGTTTGGGTATCCAGCAGGTCTATCATAGATGCAAGCTGATTTTTGTATCTTTTTTCTGTGATTTTTAAAACCTCTTCTGCATACTTAACGTTATCTTCTGCTGTTTTCAGTCTATCTAAGGCAGTTAAAAAGTCTTTGTATGCTTTGTAAACGCTGAATTTTATATATTCCTCAAATCCTTTTTTCAGGTTAGAGTATTGTCTGTAGGTCTCTTTTGCTGCTCTATATTTGTTGTATGCCTGAAATCCATCAAATATTTTCCAGTTAAGTGCTATTCCCAGAGTAAATCCTGTTCCGTCTGTACCAAATGGAGAGTATCTATCATCCATTTGATAGTATCCAAATGCTCCTATTGTTGGGAGCATATCTCCCCTTTGGAATTTGGCATATCTTTTTGCATTTTCTACCCTTGTTCTTAAAGCTATAAGGTCTGGTCTGGAGGAAACCGCTACTTTTTCCCAGAACTGAAGGTCTTTAGGTTGTTCTTTTAATTCAAGCTGACCTACAACATCAATCTGTCCCGGGTCTTCATTGTCTATCCCCATTGCAAGTAATAAACCCCTTTTGGCTACCATATATTGATTTTCTGCTTCTGTTATTTTGTTTTTTACTTTTGATAAATAAACTTTTGCCCTGAGAACATCTGCATATATTGCAAGACCGTTGTTATACATTGTTTCAGCAGTTTTATAGTGTTTTTCTACACTTTTGTATGCCTGTTTAGCCAGTTTAATTGCTTCTTTTGCAAGTAAAGCTCCATAGTATGCCTTTGTAACATCATATATAACTTTTTGTTTTGTTCTCTCTAAGTCAAATTTTGATGCTTGGAATTCTTTTTCCCTCATCTGAATACCGGTTCCTATTTTTCCACCTGCCCATATGGGAACCTCAAACTGAATTTTTGTCTGCCAGTTGTTCCACTCTGGATAAGTTGGAGCTTGAAACATTGGCATACCAAACATAGCATTCATGGAGGTCATGTCAACATACTTTGCTGAGCTCATCATCGTTAATCTGTGCTGATTGAGTTCATTCATCATAGCCCAGCCAGGAATATTCGTTCTCATGAACATCTCACTGAATGTGATTGTTGGCCATCTCAGGCCTTTTGTTGCCAGATATTCCAGTTCTTTACTTTTTACTTGTCTTTGAGAAGCTTTAAGTTCATAACTGTTTTGTAAAGCAATATTTATTGCTTCATCTAAGGTGAGTTCCCTGGCGTAACTGGTAATTACGGCGGTTATAACAGCCAGAAATATACTGAGCTTCCTCATTTTCCACCTCTCTTATTATTTTCCCAAGTCTAATAAGAATATTAGAATATTATTATATTCTGAAAAGTTAGAGCTTGCAAGATAAAATTATTCTTAACTTCCTATTTAGGCAATTAAATCCTCAAGATAATCTGGGTCTAATATTTCTATTTTTCCCCTTTCTGTATTAACTATTCCCTCTTTTTTCCATTTACTCATTATCCTGATAGCTGTCTCTACAGTGGTTCCTGTCATTTCTGCAATATCTTGCCTTGTTATTGGGGCTTCTATTACTATCTTTCCATCTACCTCTTTTCCAATTTTTCTGGAAAGCTCTAAAAGCAAATTGGCAATTCTTCCTTCAACTTTTTCTGCAGCAAGACTTTTTAGCCTATCATATGCTTCCAGCAACATTTTGCTTGCATCACATGTGATTTTAATTGCAAGAGCCGGATATAGATTAAGAAGCTTAAGGAAGTCCTTATTTGATATATATAGAACTGTGGTGTCAACAAGTGCCTGAGCTGTATATGTGCTTTCTGGTCTACTTTCTCCCACGACCAGCCAGCCAAATACCTCTTTAGGGGTAACAAGTCTTAAAATAACTGTTTTTCCATCAGCTGTTTCTTTAATTAGCTTTACAATCCCTTCAATGACAATATATATTCCCGGTTCTTCGTCTCCTTCAAAGAATATATACTCATTTTTTTTGTATTCTTTCAGATGAAAATACTTTGATATTTCTGATAAATCTTCTTCAGGTATACCTTCTAAAAGTGGAACTTTTTTCAGAAAATTTTCCTTATCCATTTAAATCCTCTTTTTTAAGGTTTCGGCACACTTCCCAGTAAATATTTTATATCATTATCTCTGAACATAAATCCACCACCTATATAAACACCCATTACATCACTGTTCAGGAGGTCTGAACCTCCAAGTCTAACAAATACAGGGTATTTATACATCTTATATTGAAAATAAATATCTAATTGGGGATTATCAATATTTTGGTTTCCTATGGAATATTTTCTATCAAAATTATACAGGTCTGCTTTTATGGCTAATCTTCTGTTTAGATACAGGTCTGTTCCTGCTGCTCCAGTAGAGTCTTTGAGACCTCCTCTGACCCAAAAACTTGTATCCCCTATATCAAAAAGCTTATGGGCATACTGAATATCAAATAGTATCCCGTAATTTCTTTCAATTTCCTCTCTTGTTCCTGTATTATCTATATACTCTTTTCTTTTTGTTACTGTTCCATTACTGTTTGTAAGGAGCCCTACATATATATAACTGTTGCTTCCTGGGGCAAATTTCCCTGCAATTCCAGCTTTAGCGTCATCATTTCCTGTATGTTTTTCTGCATAAAGCATAATATCAAGCTGAGATTGGTTTATAACGGCAAATGGTTTAGAAAATTCTTTAATACCTTTATTTGCATTATCGTAAAGGCTATCATCATTGACAAGTTTTCCTATTGTTCCTTTTCCTTCATCTATCTTTGCCAGTATTCTGTCTAACTTTTCCGAAGCTTCTCTTATTTTTTGTATAGCCACTTTTATATCTTCTCTGTTTTCTCCAACGGTGCCTTTTATTGTCTGTGCTGCTTCTCCAATTTCATCAAGAACTTTTGGTGTTTTTTCTTTAAGAGCCACTGAGGTTTCTTTAAGATTTTTAATTAGCTCTCTGATATCTTCTCTATTTTCCCCGGCAATTGCTTCCAGATTTGTTGCTATTCTATCTATCTTCTGGATAAGTGGTGGTAAGTCTCTTCTAAGACTATCTGTAATGGCAACTATGTTATCTATTGCCAGTTTTACTCCTTTACGGTTTTCAACTACCATCTCATCAGTATGTTTTGCAAGAACTTTTATATTCTCAATCATCTCTCTTAAATTTCCTTTTCCTAAAGCGTCATTAAGATTATCAATAAGTTCTCCTACTTTTTTGGCTATTTCCTGAACCGTTGAAAAGGCTTCCTCTGTTGAAGCATAAACCTGTGCATTTGTGATTGTTTGACCTTCTGCAAGTTCACCAGCGTTTGGAGTTCCCGGGTCAATATATATATATTTATCTCCCATCAAACCAAGTGTTCTTACGTATGCTTTTGCATTTTTATATATAGGAATGTTTTCTTTAATCCCAATTACAACTTTTACCTTTCCTTTATCAAATTCAATTTTTTCTACTCTACCTACTTTAACCCCTTTTACCTGAACATCTGCCCCCTGAGAAAGACCTTCAACTGCATCAAAATAGATTACATATTCCTTGGTTGATACCCCAAGTTCTTTGCCGCTAAATGTTATGATTAAATAACCTGCTATGAATGATATAATTAAAACAAAAAGTCCAACCCTGAAGGCTGTGTTCATAATAGCACCTTATAAATTATTTTTCTAAAATTGTTTCCTCTACTTTCATTCCAAAGTGTCTGCCTGCTTCTTCTACATATCCTAAAATTTCATCCCCTTCTTTCAGGTCTACAACTGATATTAATGAACCATCTCCTTTAACCAGTCTGATTGTTTCGGCATTTTGCAGGACAGCACTGAGCTTTTTACCCTGATATTCTGCTTCCACAAGAAGCATAGGTCTTCTTTCTATTTTAGCCCTTCCAACAACAACAGCCCTCCCATTTCCTTCTATATCATAGGCCATAACTTCTTTTCCTGCTTCCAGTTCACATAGATAAACTGTTTTTCCTCCAGGCACTCTGGTATACATGTGGACTGCACCGGCATTAACTCTAAACGGTCTTGATGCTACGTAAGGACTTTCTTCTGTTTCGGCATGGACAAAAATCATCCCTGCAGATGAATTTCCAACCAGCATACCTTCCCCTCGTTTGAAAAGGGAAGTGGTATCAACTGCAACCCTATCCCCCATTCCAACTGGAATTACTGCTGTAACTTTGGCTTTTACCAGTTCTATTTTTTCGGATGTTTCCTTTATAACATTGGCAACTTTTTTAATCTCATTTAAATCTTTTGTTTCCAGGACAACTCCTTTAACGCCTTTTTCAAGAATTCCTACTGCAATACCTGCCTCATCAGCATTTTTTACCACTGCATAGATATTTTCTGACTGGGCTATTAGATTTTCCAGAGGGATTATTGTCCAGTCTGTTGTTTTTACTATAACTTTTTTACCGGATTTTGCCAGCTGGGCAGCCCTTTCCTCATCTTTTTTATCATTTATAACAACAAGAACAAAATCATCAGATAGATTTCCATTCTTATCAATAGTTATAAAGTTAACTCTCCCCAATTTTTTTGCTTCCTTAAGCTTATCTTCAGGAACAATGATATAATCGGCACCGCTTTCAATTGCTGTTGTAATTATTGTTTTGTCGTAATCTGAAGCATCTACTATGAATTCTTTCATCTTCTGACCCCGTTTTTTAATTTATTATAATATCAGTTTTCCTTTTTAAATACAGCAATGACCACCATACCACCAAATCTGGTTGTTATATATTCTTTTTTGAAGGAATATTTTTTAAAAAGTTCTTCTAACTCCTGTGGTTTTCTTGAGTTTAAAACACTTTCCATAAAGTAATCATACTCTTCTTTTGTAAATATTTTCTGTCCAAGGGGTCGGAATATTTTATTGGCAAAGAAAAATATTGAGTTAAAAATAATTTTGTGTGGTTTTGAAATATCCAGTATTGATACATAACCACCTTTTTTTAAAACTCGGCTGAACTCGGGGATTGCCTTTTCTGCATCAAGGTGCCTGAAAACCAGAGACATTAAGATAGAATTAACACTGTTATTTTTAAAAGGCATTGTGTATGCAGAGGCTTTTACAAAAGCAGTATTTGTATTTTTGAGTTTTTCTTTTGCTTTTAAAAGCATGTTCTGGGATACATCAACTCCGATGGTAAAAGTTTCAGGATTTGACTTTTTTATTTTTTTGATTACCTCTCCTGTTCCAGTTCCCAGGTCAACAGAAATTTTGCCAACTGGGGTATTTTGAACCAGTGTTTCCTGCCACTTATTTATAAGACCAAATGTTACAGAAGATAAAAAAGCGTCGTAGGATTTTACGACGCTGTCAAATATCTTTTCTGCTATTTTTTCCTGAGCCATCTTATTTTTTCTTCCATTTTGTTCCAACAGGGGTATCTTCTATTATTATTCCCTGTTGTTGTAGTTTATCCCTAATCATATCTGCAATTTCAAAGTTTTTCTGTTTTCTGGCTATATTTCTTACTTCAAGGAGTGTTTCTATCAGCTCTTCATCTATAGCTTCTTCTTTTTTCTCTATCTTAGCCTGTTCTACCTCAA
>JALWLQ010000153.1 GCA_027084095.1 Persephonella sp. | reverse complement strand
GGAACAGGTTCAGGTGTGGGATTTTTTGCATCGGTTATTGTATCTCCTATTCGTATATCCCTTACATCTTTAATTGCAGCTGCTATATATCCAACATCGCCGGCTTTTAGACTTTCAAGCTGTGTCATGTGTGGAGTTTGCGCTCCAACTTCTGTAACTTCAAACTCTTTTCCTGTGGACATTAATTTTATTCTGGTGCCTTTTTTTACCTCACCATCAAATATTCTGACAAAAGCAACAGCACCCCTGTATGAGTCGTAATATGAGTCAAAGATAAGGGCTTTTAGAGGCTTATTTTCTTCTCCTTTAGGAGGTGGAATTTTATTTACAATTGCTTCCAGAATATCCTCAATACCTATTCCTGCTTTACCAGATGCAAGTATTGCTTCATCAGGGTCAAGTCCCAGAACATCTGCAATCTGTTCTTTTATTCTGTCAACGTCCGCAGATGGAAGGTCTATTTTGTTTATAACTGGTATTATTTCCAAATCCTGCTCAAGAGCCTGCCAGAATGTTGCTATAGTCTGGGCTTCTATACCCTGTGTGGCATCAATTAGCAGTAATGCTCCTTCGCAGGCTGCAAGTGAACGGGAAACTTCATATCCAAAATCAACGTGCCCCGGGGTATCAATCAGATGAAGTGTGTATTCCTCTCCATTTTTTGCCTTGTAGTTCAGTCTTACTGCCTGAAGCTTTATTGTGATACCCCTTTCCCTTTCTATATCGAGGGTATCAAGAAGCTGGTCTTTTTTTTCCCTTTCCTCAATAGCTCCGGTAAATTCCATTAATCTATCAGCAAGAGTTGATTTACCATGGTCAACATGGGCTATTATTGAAAAGTTTCTTATATGCTCCATTCTTTTACTCATTTATTACCTCAATCAGAATAAATTTTTAGAGTATAAATTATAATATTTTTCAAAGATTTCTAAAGATTAAAGGCTTTCGGCTTTTTTTAAGGCTTTATTTAAGAATTTTCTTAGATTTTCCTCTGTTACTGCTCCAAATATAACAACAAGTTTTTTGCCTTTAGGAGTTATTATATAACTGGTTGGTGTTCCTTGAACTGGAAATCTTACAAAATTACGTTTATGCCCCGGATAAATTGGGAAATTCGGGTCTGAAAAATCTCCTTTATCGCTGTCTATTACAATTCCTATAAACTGGAATTTGTCTTTGTATTTTGGTTCACTTAAAACTTTTTTTATTACTGGCAGTTCTTTCATACAGGATGTGCACGAATATGCAAGAAAATTTATAAATATCAATTTGTCCTCTGGAAGTGGGATAGGTTTTCCATCAGCGGATAGCAAAATACTTTTAAATGCTTCTTTATTATCAGCCTGTTCCTTCTGGCACGAAAAAGTTAAGAAAACCAGAAAAAATGTTAAAAAAGCTGATAACCCTTTTTTTATCATACCTTTTCCTGAACCCTTAATACTTTACCAAATAATTCCAGAGCCTCAACGACCTCTTTAGGCACTCTGGTAGTTCTTTCATCTTTACCATCCCTTAGGACGACTTTGTCCTCTTCTTCACCTAAGTATTTAAACAACCCCCACTGACCTTTTTCTCTAAACAAAACTATATCTTCTTTTGAAGGCATTAGTGGTGGGATTTTGCCTATTAAAACCCAGAGATTTCTTATTTTTACCCAGAAAACATTTTCTTTAAAATCTTCTATTTCCTCAACAAGCATTAAAGGAGTTTCCACATCCTCAAGTTTGTCCATTGTGTTTTCATCTATCAGCTCATAAGCCTTCAGGAAAACTGTTGGAATTTTTCTTTCCATTTACTCCTCGCAGGTTTGCGCTTTTCTGAGAGGTATAAGAGCATTTCTGGTCTGTTCTTTAAGTATATTTATTGACTGGGCTGTCATAAAAAATGCATGCTCAAGATTTATCAAAGCCGCTTCCAAATCTTTATCTTTTGTGTTAAATCTCAGTTCCCTAAACTGTCTATGTAATTCATCAAGATTTGTTCCCAATTCATAAGCCAGTGTAAAAGCTTTCATAATAAGCTCGTCCATCTTTTGTCTTTCTTCTTTTGTCATTTTTACCTCCTATTTTTTACTTCCGCATACATAACAGACGCCTGTTTCTGTTTTTGCCCAGTGTCTTGTTTCAGCCGGTAAATCCAGTCTATCTCCTTCATTTAAGACTATTTCGCCGTCCTCTGTTCCCATTATAATAGAACCTTTATAAACCCATCTCACCTCTTGATAAGGATGGGTATGCCAGTCATAGAAAGAACCGGCTTCATCACACCATGTAAAAATGTTCGTATATCCTTCTTTTTCAAGCTGCTGTTTAATAAGCTCTGGGTCTGTGATACCTGTTTTCTGTATCATTTTTTTCCTATTAAACTCCATGTTTCATGGTCTATATTATGGAGAATATACTCTGGGGCTTCTATTTCTATTACATATTTACCATCTATTACCACCGGTTCCCCATTTTCGTCTGTTCTAAATTTAAGCTCTGCAGCTTTATGTCCTTTTTTAAAAAATTCTATTTTATTACCATAATTTTTGATTTCTGTTATTCCATGCATATTCATCTGACGGACTATTACATCATCAATAAATTTTTTATCTGATATAGAGAAAATTCTCTGGCCTGGGCGTTCGTGGAACTGTTTATCGTTAAGCCAGACCAGAAAGGCAAATATTATTATGGACAGGTCAATAATTCCAAGGGAAACGGCATATTTCTTATCCAGAACAAAAAATGAAATAACTGTCAAAATGGTAAAAGCTACGATAAATCCAAGAATAATCTTCCCCATATTCATTATAAAAGCCTCAATACTCCATCCATTCTGTATCTTCAGGTATTTTAATATAAAGGTTTAGGGGATTTTTACTATATTCAAAATCATAAAATTCAATAGCAATTTTGTTTCCTTCTTTGTCCCAGATGGTCATTTTTTT
>JALWLQ010000152.1 GCA_027084095.1 Persephonella sp. | reverse complement strand
CAAGGGTATGGGCTCTTAATTGTGCTACCGGAGCAAGTGTTTTTGATACCACAAATACAGCCACCTGTTATGGTGCCTATCCCACAGAGTTTCCAAAAGGAAAACTTCTCTTACAACTGAGTGGTGGGGATATACAACAAATAGGAGAAAAAGAGCTGAACTCATCACAACATACCGACTGGTATATTGGAACACCTCCAAATACAGCTCCTCCGTTTGTTACTTCTAATACATGGAGAGGAGAACTACTATTATGGATAGAAAAATAAAAGGATTTACCCTTATAGAACTTTTAATTGTGATTGGAATAATGGCTATACTTTTAGCTATAGCCATTCCTGCTTTTTCTAAATGGGTCAAAAAATACAATATAGAAGGTGATACAGAAAAAATTTATTCATTTTTGCAAGAGGCAAGAGCCAAAGCCTTTGCAGAGAAAATAAATCTGGATGCCATATTAACAGCAAATCAGCTATGTATAAGGTGTGATGCAAACGATACTGCTTGTATTAACTTATATGGTAATGGAGATATAAAATGTGTCCAGTTAAAATATGCTTTTGAAGGGAATAACATAAATATATCTAAGAGAGGTACTATGTCAGGGGGACCTGTTTACTATGGTGATACCAATGAAGCCAAATATGATTGTATAAGGATAAGTGATATAAGAATTAAAATGGAGAAATGTAATGGAAATCCATAAAAGTAAAAAAGGTTTTTCGTTGATAGAAGCTCTGGTAGCTCTTTTTATTCTTGCACTTTTATTGTTAGGGCTCTTATCTTCTTTAATTGTAGTTTATGATAATTCCACAAAAAACCTTTTGAGAGATGAAGCAGTAAAAATTGCAAATGAATATGCAGAAAAGTATAGGAATATGGATTTTAGCAGTATTCCTCCAAGTGCTTCTGTAACTGAGGAACGAAAAATAAGAAATGCACAAGTAACATATACAGTAAATGTTAATTCCTCTGATATAAATAATCAGATTAAAAGAGTTCAAATAACAGTTAATTGGACTTATAAAGGGAAAAACTATTCCCATACAGTAGAAACATTAGTGAGGGGTTTATGAATAACAAAAAAGGTCTTACGGTAACAGAACTTTTAGTAACAATGTTTATAGTAGGTATTATTCTTGCCGCTGCATATTTTACATATATTAAATTACTTAAAGGCTTTAAATCAGAAAGTTCAAAGGTAGCAACTCAGATTGAAAATCTTGTAGGTCTGGAAATTATAAGATTAGATTTAGAACATATAGGATATGGTATTCCTGTAGACGAAACCAATAAAATTATAGATTGGGTAAATAAAGAGCTTATTTTCAGAAGCACCCTTAATAATACAAATTCCATAACCCGAGGATATTTACTTGCTAAATGTAATTCAGGTAGTCTGGATATTACATACGATGGAAGAGAAAATCCTACAGCGGTTTATATAAGTGTAATAGATACAAATACAAAACTTTTTTTTGCCGCTGGAACCATTAATAATGGTATTATTGAAAATTTGATGGCCTTAAATGGAAATACAGTTACCTGTTTAAACAATAGGGTTTATATCGCCTATCCGGTAAGGGATAGCGTATATGATGGAACCAGAAATGGATGTGTCAATTCTTTATGTGAAGAAATAACCTATTCCCTTTCTCAAACCAACCTTATAGATAGATGTAATCCAGATACCTACAATTTAATCAGAAAAGTAGGACCTTCCGCCACAAGTGGAGAACCTGTTTTAAACTGCGTTGCAGACTGGAAAGTAACCTTTGATATAGACACTGATGGAAATGGTATTATAGATACAGGAGAACAAAATCAATCCTCTCCTCCTTTAAATAATACTGATATTAGGAACAAGCTCAAAGCAATTAATGTATATATATTAGTTCAGGAAGGAAGGTATGATGCTGATTTTACTTACTCACAAGCTGTAGACTGTGGTTCTAAAAAGTGTGTCCAAATAAATGGGCAAGATTTAGAGCTTCCCACAAACTATGAACATTACAGATGGAAACCTTTAATGATTAAAGTAAAACCAATGGATTTATAAGGTGAAAAAATGAAAAATAATGAAAAAGGTATAGCTCTACTTACAACATTAATTCTCGGACTTGTTGCTCTGGCATTTATTGGGGCATTATTATATTTTCTGACAAGTGGAACAAGATTTTCAGGAACTGAAAAAAGATATTATACAGCCCTTGAAGCTGCCAAGGGTGGAGCAGACTCTATAATATCTACATTACTGATTGATGGCGATGTTACATGTAACAACGGTAATAATTGTGTTTCCTGTCCTCTAACCCCTTCAGATAGCTGCAAAATAGATTTAACAACTACTACTTTAGGTAACTATAACATAGAAGCTTATTTATTGGGAAAGGAAACAACGACTTACTCTACAGTTTTTAGTATAAGAGTAATAGCGAGGAACCCTCAACAACCTAATGAAAAAGCAGAAATAGAATTTGTTTATAAGATAGAATAATAATTTACTGAGTTTCTTCAAATCTTTGATTACACGAATTATAGCTGAAAGTATAATTATTTAATTCCACATGACTTCCCTTTATCTCAAATCCTCTATTTGTGCTATCGTTAGGACAGGAAGCAATAATAGTCAGTTCAAGAATTACCCCCTTACTTTTGTTAATTATATCTGTATGGTTTCCATCAGATAATGTACACACACTTAAATTTGCTAAACAGGGATTAGGATTTAGTTGAGGATATACTTTATAATTAGACCAAAATAGAGATACATCAGCTATTGTATTCCTAACATCATTTTTAATCATGGTTTTGTAAGCTGTTTTTTTATAACTGTAATAATAAGGTATACTTATAGCCATCAAGATTGCAATTATAGATAAAACTATTAAGATTTCCAGCAAGGTAAATCCACTTTTCTTCATTTCACCACTTTATAAACTACCAATTC
>JALWLQ010000151.1 GCA_027084095.1 Persephonella sp. | reverse complement strand
CATTTAAAGCAATAATCAGATTTATTGCTGGAGTATATGCTGTCTGACCGTTTTTCTGTTTTTTTGCTTCTTTTGCAACATCAAAGTAGTATTTAGGAATATCACTTGTTGAAAGTCTTTTTTCTGCCTTTTCGCTGAAATATAAAACAGCAAGCCCGGGAGGGAGCATTAAAGCCTTTTGTGAACCTGTTACAAGGACGTCTATTCCCAGTTCTTCAGGGTAAACCTCATAAACTCCAATAGATGTTATTCCATCAACCACAAGAAGACAATCATCAAGTTTTTTTGAAATTTCTCCTAAAAATTTGACGTCATGGTATGTTGTTGTTGAGGTTTCTGATTGCTGGACAAGAATACCTTTTATGTCTGGATTTTCTTTTATAATTTCCTCAATTTTTTCTTTGCTATATGTTTTTCCCCATTCTATCTGATAATCAATAACATTAAGCTCAAAAGTAGTTCCAAGCTCTTTCCATCTCTGGCCAAATTTTCCGGCATTTATAACAAGAACTTTATCTTTTTTCTTAAAGAAGTTTAGAACTGAGGCTTCCATTGCCCCTGTGCCTGAAGAGGCAAACATAATAACATCCCTTTCAGTTTTGAGTAATTTCTGGAGCTTCTGGCGAACATCGTTGAAAATTTGTGTAAACTCTGGGGTTCTGTGGTGAATTATCTGCTGTCCCAAAGCTTTAATAACCTGTGGTGGTAATGGAACAGGTCCCGGTGTAAACAATCTTTCCTTTATTAACATACATCCTCCAGAAATAGATTTTGAGCTTTTATCTATTATATCAGATAAGATTTACTCACTTTTACTGTTTTTCCTTCATAATTTTTGAAAATTATATGATTTTCATCTTCTCCCATAATGTAGTCAGGAAGTAATGGAACTTTTCCCATACCACCGGGAAGGTCTATTGCATAGGTTGGTATTCCAAGACCGGAAACCCTTCCCCTTAGATACTCCATTATTTTTATGCCTTTTTCCAGAGAAGTTCTAAAATGTAGCACTCCTTTTGTCGGGTCGCAGAAAAATAGATAATAGGGTTTTATCTTTACTTTTAAAAGGCTTCTCATTAGTTTTTCCATTGTTTTTTCATTATCATTGATGCCCTTAAGTAAAACCGTCTGGTTTAAAACAGGTGTTCCTGTAGAAAGGATATTTTTTACAGCCTGTTTTGTTTCCTGCGTAATTTCATCAGGATGGTTAAAATGGGTTACAAGCCAGATTTTTTCATATTTTTCAAAAAGCTTGAGAAGTTTTTTATCGAAAAATCTAAATGGATTAACAACAAGTTCCCGACTTCCTATTCTGATTATGTCTATATGCTCAATCCTGTAAAGATTTTCCAGAATATACTCAAGTTTTTTATTAGGCAGAGTTAACGGGTCTCCCCCTGAGATAAGCACTTCTTTTATATTTTTGTTCTTTTTAATATACTCAAACATACGGTCATATTCCTGATAAGTCCTTGCCTTTTCTCCTTCAAGGAAAATTCTTTTTCTCATACAATGTCGGCAATAAACAGAACAAAAGTTCGTAGCCCTGAATAAAACCCTATCAGGATATCTGTGGGTCAGTCCCTCAACTGGACTTAAGACTTCTTCGTTAAAAGGGTCAAAACTACCGTAGGATTGGATTTTTTCATCTATTTCTGCAAGGTCAGGTATTATCTGTCTGAATATCGCGTCATTTTTTGAAAAATCTTTTGCAAGACTTAAGTAATAAGGAGTAGTTCCCACCTTAAAAACTTTTTCTGTTATTTTTTCTTTTGAAAAATCTTTTCCTGTGATTTTCTCAAGTTCTGAAAGGCTTTTTATCCTGTTTTTAATCTGCCAGTGCCAGTTTTTCCAGTCTTTTTCCTCAACATTCAATAGTTTTTTCCAGTAGTTCTCAGGTAAAACCCTCAAGTTAGATGCTCCCTTAAAGTGTGGACTACAACCTCATTACTGAATAGATTTGCTATTACCGTAAGCACATAAATAATCATATAAATCACAAATAAAGCCTCTTTCTTCTTGAAAAACAAAGTTATTCTCATGATTAGAATTAACACAAATGAAAATGTTATCACTGAAGCTGCTACTGCATGCCAGAAATAAACTGATGCTTCTGCTTCTTCCATCAGATAAAAATATTCCTGTGCACCTGTAAGCCCTGCTATTATTGCAAGAATACTCCCAAGAATAACTATTCCACCTGCAAGCCTAAAAACCAGTTCTTTTTGTGTTATTAAGGTTGCAATTTCAAAGAACAATCCCAGCAGTGGAATAAGCACTGCAAACCTTCCAATCATTGCATGGACAAGATTGTATTCCAATTAAACCTCCGCTATATTAAATACCGAAAGATATTATAAATAAAATCAAAAGGAGGGCAATATGATAAAGAAAGTAGCACATCCAGTTATAGTTCTTGCTGTTGCAGTTTATTTTATCTTCTTGCAGACTTCTCCTGCTATCGCTGGTATGGTTGGCTCTGTAATGTCTGACGGAACAACTCAGGTTCAGTCCCTTAGAGAAATGGAAATTAACAAAATCCAGCGGGCTCTTGAAAACCAGCTTGTAAGGGAAAAACTCAGAGCTTATGGGCTTACACCAGAAGAGGTTAATAAAGAACTGGCTAATATGTCAGATGAACAAATTCACATGTTAGCACAGGCTTCAGACAAAGTTCTTGCCGGTGGTGATATATTTGGTGCAATCATAGCTGTTTTAATAATTGTGCTTTTAATTGTTTTAATACTTAAACTTCTTGGAAAAGAAATAATCATAGCTTGATAAGAATATTACCTGTTTTACTTGTTGTATTTTTCGCATTTGGTAAGGTTTTAGATGTTCCATTTGTCAAGCAGCAGTCGGGTTTTTGTGGACCCGCTGCCCTTTCTTCTGTTTTTAAGTATTATGGGAAAAATATATCTCAGGAAGAAATAGGCAAAAAGGTTTATATTCCTAAACTAAAAGGTGCTCTTATCACAAG
>JALWLQ010000150.1:10459-12453 GCA_027084095.1 Persephonella sp. | reverse complement strand
GGTCATTCCAGCTATTCGTGAAACAGGACTTAAACTGCTTATTGAGCCGGGAAGGTCTTTAATAGGAGAGGCTGGCATACTGGTATCTCAGGTATTATTCCTGAAAGACAAAGGAGATAAACACTTTATCATAATAGATGCCGGTATGAATGACCTGCTCAGACCGGCAATGTATAACGCTTACCATCATATTATTTCTGTAGAAAAGAAAAAGGAAAAATTAGTGGCTGATATAGTGGGACCTATCTGTGAAACAGGGGATTTCTTTGCACTTGATAGGGAGATAGACAATGTCCAGAGGGGAGATTTTCTTGCTGTTATGAGTGCAGGTGCCTATGGATTTTCAATGGCCTCAAACTATAACACAAGACCCAGAGCAGCAGAAGTTCTAATAGATGGCAACAGGGCATATCTGATTAGAGAAAGGGAAACTTATGACTATATTGTTCAGCCTGAATTAGATGCTTTAAATAATATAGATGGAGAGGTGAAATAGATGAAAGTTCTTGTTGTTGGCAACGGTGGTAGAGAACATGCTCTCGCCTGGAAAATAAAACAAAGTCCCCTTGTATCCAAACTGTATGTTGCAAAAGGAAATGCAGGAATATGGCAGATAGCAGAAAAAGTGGATATATCCCCAACAGATGTTGAAAGGCTTGTTGAATTTGCATTAAAAGAAAAAATAGACCTGACTGTTGTTGGACCAGAACAACCTCTTTCTGAGGGGATTGTTGACGTATTTGAGGAAGCAGGACTGAAAATATTTGGTCACAGGAAAAATGCAGCTATTTTAGAAGCAAGTAAAGTTTTTGCCAAAAATTTTATGAAAAAATATGGTGTTCCAACTGCCTTCTACGAAACATTTGATAATGAGGATGATGCAATAGATTTTATTAAAAAAATGGGAACTCCTATTGTTATAAAGGCTGATGGCCTTGCTGCTGGAAAGGGAGTTGTAATTGCAAAAACAGAGGAAGAGGCCATCCAGACTGTAAAAGATATGTTTGGTGGTCTATTCGGGGAAGCAAGTAAAAGAATTGTGATAGAAGAGTTTCTGGAAGGTGAAGAAGCTTCATACATAGCTATGGTAGATGGGGATAAACTTGTTCCAATGGCAACCTCTCAAGACCACAAACAGGTGTTTGATGGAGATAAAGGGCCCAATACAGGTGGTATGGGGGCTTACTCCCCTGCACCAGTAATAACCCCAGAGATAGAAAAGGAAATACTTGAAAAAATAATGTATCCAACTTTAAAAGGTATGCAGGCAGAAGGTCGTAGAATGAGAGGATTTCTGTATGCTGGGCTTATGATTGGGCCAAAAGGTATAAATGTTCTTGAGTTCAACGTAAGAATGGGAGACCCTGAAACACAACCTATTATGAGAAGACTAAAAAGTGACCTTGTTCAGCATATTCTTGATATTCTTGATGGGAAGATTGATACAGTTCAACCTGTTTGGAGCGAAAAATGGTCTATTGGTGTTGTTATGGCCTCAAAAGGATACCCAGGAAAATATGAAAAAGGTTTTGAAATCACAGGAATAGAAGATGCAGAAAAAGACCCTGATATTGTGGTATTCCATTCAGGAACAGATATTAAAGATGGCAAACTGGTAACAGCAGGGGGTAGAGTTCTCACTGTTACAGCAGTAGGAGATACACTGAAAGAAGCAAAAGAAAAAGCATACAAAGCCGTTGAAAAAATACATTTTGAAGGAGCCCATTACAGAAAAGATATTGGAGATAAAGGTATCAAAAGGCTACAGCAACTTTCTTAAGCAGGGGATATACTCCCCTGTTTTATATATAATCTTTCAATAAAACAGACAAAATCATAAAAAAACCACCAAAACCTGCCAGTATTATTCCTATTGTTCCATTATGGGAGAGCTGATTAATAACGATACTATTTATATCTGTTTTATCGATAAACCTAATTTTTTCCACAGGAATTTTTTGACCATCAACAGATAAAACAATCTTATCATTTTT
>JALWLQ010000150.1:0-10359 GCA_027084095.1 Persephonella sp. | reverse complement strand
TTCCTATTGTTCCATTATGGGAGAGCTGATTAATAACGATACTATTTATATCTGTTTTATCGATAAACCTAATTTTTTCCACAGGAATTTTTTGACCATCAACAGATAAAACAATCTTATCATTTTTCCTTTCTATTGCTTTTATCTGGCCGCTTAAATGTTTTCCGTCATATAACACAATACTAACAGTTTTATTTTCAGGGATAAGTTTCTTATATAAAGACAGCTCATCAACATTTAAAAAATAATAGCCTGTTATAACAGAAATAAATCCTCCCAGGAAAAGAGCATAAAGGAAAACAGAGATAAAAATTCTTTTCATCTTTTCATCAATTCCAGAATTTTAGAGTCAGCGGTAAGCTGTCCAATAAAGTTATTGGTTATAGAAAAGTAGTAAACGGTAGAGAGAATAATCAGGAACACCAGAAAACCTCCAATAGCTCCAAGTGTCCTGTCTACAATAGAAAATTTTTTCTTTTTGTAAATATGACTTTTTATATGTCTGTAAATAAAAAAAGAAAGGCTAAAAAAAGTAATTAAAATCAGAAAAAAGGAAAAAAAAGAAAGTATCAGCTGGGAAGTTTTGAAATAATTTGATAAAAAGCCGGCAAAAGGTTTTTCATAATAAAGGGCTACAAAAAACCCAGTCCCTATTCCTATACTTTTTATAAAAAGCTCAGTAAATCCTCTGTATGCTCCCAGCAAAAGAAGATATAAAAGTAAAACAGATAAAATTAAATCAAGCACCATTACCCAGAAAGTTTATTTTTAACTATAGCACTGACAGTTGCCCCGTCAGCTCTACCTTTGACTTTGTCAAGGACAGCTTTCATAACCCTGCCCATATCCTTCATAGAGGAAGCACCCAGCTCTGCTATTGTTTCATCAACGATTTTTTCCAGTTCTTCCTGAGAAAGAGGCTGGGGCAAGAACTCCTGAACAACACTGAGCTCAAATTCTTCCTTTTGGGCAAGGTCTTCTCTGCCAGCTTCCCTGTATTGCTTTATAGCTTCCTTTCTCTGTTTTGCGTATCTCTGTAAAACTTCTATTATTTCCTCATCTGACAACTCTTTTTTCTTATCTATCTGAACTTTTTTAATCTCAGATATAAGCATACGAATAACAGATAATCTATCTTTCTGGCCGCTTTTCATAGCGGCTTTCATCTCATCCTGCAGCTTCTTGAGAAGCTCAGCCATTATAAACTCCTTATAAGAGACCTTTTTTCTTGAGTGCCTTGATTAATCTTTTTCTTGCTGCTCTTTGTTTTCTCTTTCTTTTAACAGAAGGCTTCTCATAGAACTCTCTTCTTTTCATTTCTGTGATGATACCTTCTTTTTCGCATATTTTTTTAAATCTTTTTAAAGCTTTTTCAAAGCTTTCTCCTTCCTGAACTCTAACTACTGCCATCTAATATCAGTCCTCCTTTATTTAAGATTTTTATTAATTTTTATAGGATAAAACAGTTTATCTATCTGTGTCAAAGTTTTGTCACCCTGTAAATATCTTCCTTATCCTCATAATACAAAATAATCTCAAAATTATCTAAGCCCTGTAAAATTTCAAGCATTTTAGGCTCTTTAACCTTTAGATATTTTTTGGTGGTAGTCAGGTCTTCAATATCCTCTGAAGGTAAAGTATCCACTGAAAATATTTCCTGATTTGATTTCCATATCCGGGATATTAATCCCATAGTTGGATGTTCCTGAACTTCTATGGGAAACATAGAGATAAGTTGTTGAGGTGTTATGGTTATCTCTAATTTGGTTGGATAAAATCTTTCAAGCCTGAAATGGCTCAAATAAGCTCACATCCTTTCTTTTTTTAATTATTATAACATAAAGCCCCCGTCTGGGGGCAAGTTTATTATTCATTGAGAGCTTCGTAAACGTGTCCAACAAGCTCTTCAGAAGGTTTGAGTGTTTTCTTACCAGGTTCCCATTTAGCTGGGCAAGCTTCTTCTGGGTGTCCAATAAGGTAAGCATTGGCTTCCATTTTTCTCAGAAGCTCATCAGCATTTCTTCCAACATTGTAGAAGTTAACTTCAGAACCTACAAGTTTTCCTTCTGGAGATATGATGAATGTTCCTCTGAGTGCAAGTCCTGTATTTTCATCATAAACACCAAACATTCTTGAAATTTTTCCTGTTGGGTCAGCACCCATTGGGTATTTTACATTTTCAAGAAGTTTTTCATCTTTATGCCATGCAAGGTGAACAAATTTTGTATCTGTAGAAACTGAAACAACTTCAGCTCCCAGCTCTTTGAGCTTTGGATAAACTTCTGCAAGGTCAGCTAATTCTGTTGGACATACGAATGTAAAGTCTGCTGGGTAGAAGAAGAGAATTGTCCATTTTCCTTCTTCTTTAGCTTTTTTAAGAGAGAATGTTCCGAATTTTCCTGTTTCAGGCTCGTAAGTTTCCATTTCAAAATCTGGAACTTCCTGACCTACTAAAATAATTTCTGACATATTCCTTACCTCCTTTAATTTTTACTATTAATTAATTTTAGCTTATTTTTGTAAAATCTACATTAATGGTAATTGTTCTTGATTAAGCTTGTAATGACATTTCTCATATCTGGGAAGGTTTTATATCTTTAATTATAAAATCTACTGTTGTTTTACCGTTCCAGTTTGATATTTTTGGTGTGTAGACAATATCAACATACATTCCAACAGACAGATTTTTTATATGTTCTGCAAAGTTCCACCAAAGACCCTGAAAGGCATTTTTTTGCTTATCTATAAACCAGAATTTAAGATGCTGGTTGGTGGGGCCTACAGTAATAAAATCACTTATTCTTAGATTTTTTGCCATAAAAACAGGATAAGGATTTCCTTCTCCAAACGGCTCAAGAATTGAAAGCTGACGAACCTTTTCAGGTGTCCAGTAAGAAAGTGGAACTTCCATATCTATTTCTATGACAGGGAGTTGTTCATCAGGGGATATCTCTCTTAGTGTATTTGATATAGCCTGTTTTAGTTTAGGTATGTTCTGGGTTTTTATGGTTAACCCTGCTGCAAGGGCATGTCCTCCAAACCTCTCAAATAGATGGGAGTGTTGCTGCATTATTTCGTATATATTTAGTCCGGGAATACTTCTTGCGGAGCCAACAGCTTTACCATTTTTCTTGGCAAGGACAATAGCGGGCATTTTATATTTTTCTACTAGTCTCCCTGCCACTATCCCAACTATTCCAGGATGCCATTTTTCATCTGCCACAACTATACTGTTTAACTCTTTTTCTTTTTTTATTTTTTGTTCCACTTCTTTAAATGCATGCTCAGTAAATTTCTGTCTTTTTTTGTTTAAAAATTCAAGTTCATTGGAAATCTGTTTTCCTGTGGATTCCTTTGTGGTTATTAACAGTTTGACTGCTTTTTTGGCATCATCCAGTCTTCCTGCTGCATTTAAACGGGGGGCTATATTGAAGCCTATTTCAAATGAGGAAACCTTTTCTACCGATATACTTTTTAGTAGAGCTTTTATCCCTGGTCTTTTCCTTTTATTTATTTCTTCTATTCCTTTTTTTACAAATATTCTGTTTATAAGGGATAATGGAACAACATCGGCAACAGTGCCTATGGCAACAATATCAAGATAAGGTTTTAGTTTTACGTCAATTCCTAATAATCTTCTTAGCATTATCAGTAAATAAAAAGATATACCAACAGATGCCAGATGCTTGAATAACGGATTTATATCTGAATGAAGCTTCGGGTTAAGAATTAATATTTTTTCTTCCTGCCAGTCTGGATTTTCAGGTTCATGATGGTCTAGAACAAACACTTCAAGTCCAAGTTTTTTTGCCAGTAAAAGTTCTTCATGGGCATTGGTTCCACTATCTACAACAATAAGGACATCGGCAAGCTGGCTTATTTTACGGATAGCCTTTGTGTTAAGGCCATATCCTTCACCAAACCTGCTTGGGATGTAATACTTAACATCTGCCCCTATATCACGGAAGAAATTTACCAGTAAAGCTGTACTGGTAATACCATCAGCATCATAATCACCGTAAATAACAAATTTCTTTTTCTGTTTTATCAGGCTTGAAATCCTCTGGGCTACTCTATCTAAATCAAAGAAAAGCTGAGGGTCTAAGAGCTTTTGGAGAGATGGATATATATTATCTTCATTTAGATTATTATTAAAGAGTTCTCTCCTGTTGTATATTAGCTGCCCTAAAACATGGCCATAATTCTGCACTACTTCCTGTGGTGCCTTGTTTTTCTCTGATATTATTATCCATCTTCTTCCTGAAAGTCCTGCGGCCATGTTTTATCCTATTTTTATTTTTGTGTCATATATTATAACAATCTATGTATAATAATTTGAAATAACAGAGAAAGAGGTCTGAAATTGGGTAAAATCATAAAGTTTAATAAAACTCAAGAAGATGAAAATAATCAGCAAAAATCCGAAGTTAAAAACCCATCTACTGTCAAAAATATCTTTTCTGCTGAAACCTTTAATGACAAAGTAAGGAAAGGAGTTGAAGGATATATACTTTATAACTTTGCAGTAAAAGAGATATTAGGAATGGATATTGTTTTTAAAGAAAATGACCAAAAGGAGATAGGTGTTTTAGGGGCAATTGCATACGAGCATAAACGTAAATCTGGAACTTTTATCGCTGATTTTATAGGAAAGGGACATATAGACAATAAAGATAATGTTGTTATAGACGAACTGGCTTTCAGAGCAGGTGAACCGGAGTACTACAACACAATATCCAAAATCTTAAAAGCAAAAAAAATACTACCTGAAATAAAGGAGAAGGAATAATGGCACTGCCACCACTCAGAATAGGTAAATATGAAATACAATATCCAATAATACAGGGAGGAATGGGAGTTGGTATATCGTGGGAAAACCTTGCAGGAAGTGTTAGCAAGCATGGAGGCCTCGGTATAGTATCTTCTGTAGGAACAGGGTATAGACATCCTAATTATGTCCGTCTCAAAGATGGTAGACCGGTAGGAAGTAAATATATACACAATAAAGAGGCTCTGCAACGTATTATTCGTGATGCCAAAGAGATAGCAGGCGGGGAAAAAGCTGTAATCGGGGTAAACATCCTATATGCAATCACAGATTTTGGTAGAGTTGTCCGTGATTCTATTGAAGCAGGAGCAAATATACTTTTTGTAGGAGCAGGACTGCCCCTTACACTGCCGAAATATGCACCTGAAGAGGATGTTGCACTTGTTCCTATAGTTTCATCTGCCAGAGCATTAAGGGTTATATGCAAACACTGGAAGAAAAAATACAACAGGCTGCCTGATGCTGTAGTGGTTGAGGGTCCAAAGTCTGGTGGTCATCAGGGAATACCATATGAGGATTGCTTTAAACCTGAATTTCAGCTGGAAAATCTTGTTCCTGAGGTAATTAAGGAAAGGGATAAATGGGGTGATTTTCCTGTAATAGCAGCCGGAGGAATATGGGATAAAAAGGATATAGAGTATTACCTTAGCCTTGGAGCTGCCGGTGTCCAGATGGGAACAAGATTTGTTGGAACTTATGAATGTGATGCTTCTGATGAGTTTAAGCAGGTTATTATAAATGCAAAAAAAGAGGATATCGTTTTACTAAAATCTCCTGTTGGTTATCCAGCAAGGGGAATAGTAACCCAGCTGATAAAAGATATAGAAGAAGGTAAAGCCCCTGAGGTTAAATGTGTTTCAAACTGTGTTGTGCCATGTAATCATGGAGAGGAAGCCAAAAAGGTTGGATATTGTATAGCTGATAGACTTGGAGATGCGTATCTGGGAAGAAAAGAAACAGGTCTGTTTTTCAGTGGTTCAAACGGGTACAGAATTAAAAAACTGGTTCATGTTAAAGACCTGATGAGAGAGCTTGTGGAAGGAATACCATCAGGGCAGGAGGAGCCTTAAGGCTCCTGCCAGTTCTCTGTTATTTCAAATGATTTCTGCGCAATTTTGTTTCCCTCTTCATCTTCCACAACAACAGTCCACTTACCTGTCTGGGTAGGGAGTATTTTCTTGGAACTCCATGTTCTAAATGTTGGATATGTAATTCCCAGTTCAACCCTTGCCATTTCATTTCCTTTATAAATCCATACATGATAAATCTTTGTAGGAACTTTGGTTGCAATAACTTTTGTCCAGCAATAAATCCGTCCTATATCTGGCGGAAACTTTTCAGATATTCCTATAGGTTCCCTATCCTGAATAGCCACTGCAAATTTCATATCCTCAACCTGAATATTCTGGGCAAATGAAAAAGAAAACACTAATAGAAAAACCATTAACCAGCGCATTATTGAACCCTCCAGCTTATTATTCTGATATTAATATAAAGCGGGTGTTATAATTGTTTCAAACCAAATTAGAAGGTTATAGATGGATATAGTTGTTTTAATATCAGGGAGAGGCTCAAATTTAGAGGCTATAGCAAAGGCATATAAGGACGGCAAAATTCAGGGAAAAATAAAATTAGTTATATCAAATAAAAGGGATGCAAAAGGTCTGGAAATAGCAAAAAAATATAGTATTCCTGCAGAATTTCATGACCCATCTAAATTTGATAACAGACTTGAATATGACAGGCACCTGATAAACAGAATAAAAAAGGAAAATCCACAGCTTGTTGTTCTGGCAGGTTATATGAGGATATTATCAGATGAGTTTATTGATGCATTTGAGGGAAAACTTATAAATATACATCCATCTCTAACTCCGTCTTTTACAGGGCTCAAAGCACAAAAACAGGCAATAGAATATGGAGCGAAGTTTTCCGGCTGCACAGTTCATTTTGTATCCAAAGAGCTGGATACTGGGCCCGTTATAGTTCAGGCAGTTGTCCCCATTACTCCGGAAGACACAGAGGAAACCCTTTCTGAAAAAATCCTTAAGTTTGAACATAGAATTTATCCACAGGCAATAAAATGGATTTCTGAAGGAAGGGTTAAAATAGAAAGAAGAAAAGTTATTGTTAAAGATGCAAAATACGGCACAATTCCTGTAAACCCAGCTTTAGAGGATTTTTAATCTCTATTCAAATTCCAGTCATAAGATATGTATCTTATTTTAATATTCTGATTATTCTGAAGGAATTCCCTTTTCTTATCATCTGTTATGTATTTTGCAATAAAATCAAATATATCTTTATCTGTTGAAAAGTAGTCTTCGTTCCATTTGAAAAACTCTGATATTAAAACAGTCTGCTTCTCTGGAACAACAATAACTTTAGGACTGTTTACAAAATCAGCTGCTATCTGGTCAAGGATTTTTTCTATATGATTGCTATCAACAAATCTGAGCGCCGAGGATGATGCAGTTCCTTTAACAAGGGCAAAAGGCACCCTTTTATCTCCAAACTCAAATAGCTTTGCTTTTATATCATCCAGTGAATACTCTCTGCCTCCTATCTTGTATTTTAGTTTTGTGAAAAATCCATCCATCTCTTTAACAGAGTGTTGTATTTTCATCTTAATCACAAAATCAATAACCATAAAGTTATACAGATTTATCAAAAATGCCTTCTGGGAGTTTCCATTTGTGTAGTTAACTACATCCTTATGATTAAATTTTGAAACAACTGATTGAAGAATTTTGTATTCAGGGGAAAGCTGTATTTTTTTATAATCAACAGAGCCTTTTCTGGCATATTGACTTATGATTTTTTTGAAAAAGTAAGAAAAATCCTGCATAAGTTGCGGTGTATCCTCAACGAGAACAGTATTGCCATTGGTATTCATTAAAAGGGTCTGGTTTAATTTCCTTTTACTCTTAGGTTTTTCTCTAAATGTGTCATAAATCAGGTCTATAAATAATGCTGCACTCCACGAAAAGTCCTTTGTCCCGTATCCTGTTCCTTTAAAGCAGTCAAAATACTCATAAAACCCAAATCTTATAGGCAGTTCCAGAATTGTTTTCTCAAGATGTTCAGCTTTTTGTTTAAATCCATATCTCTTAAGGCCGTGATATATCAACCAGTTTATATTTATCCAGATTGGACCCCGCCAGTAGTTATTACTTTTAAAATCTTTTTTCGTTTTGTCATAGTTTGGAATTGCAAAGCAGTTCTTTTCTCCTATCTGACAGAAGTTCAAGGAATTGATATGATGGAAAAGTTTTAAAGCCTGATGGGTTGAGGCTACACCACCAAAAAGCGGGACAAAGCCTGCTGCAGTTTCAACCTCAATCAGTTTTTTATCTATATAGTCATAAGCAAAGAAAATATTTTTTTCGTTGCTGAAAAGATTATCTCTTACTGCTTTTGTGGTCATGTAATACCATTCTTCCGGTTTTTTGTAGTCTTCTCCGATAATATCTGCAATTTTTACCAGAGCTTCATTTGAAGCAGCCAGTATAGAATTAAACATAGGGTCAAAAACTATAAATGGGCATTCTTTGAATATTTTCTCTTCCTGATAATTATTTCTTCTAAACAGGTCAACCAGATATATGTATCTGTAGTAATCCTCATCCCTTGGCCTATGTTCAGGGTCTATTATTTTGTTATCTTTTCTTTCAAAATAGGGAACTTTTACTTTGGACAGGTCTATCTTTTCCAGAACACTGTCCCACATCGGAGAATTATCCATCCCGGATTCCCAGGGATGTCTTATATAAATAAGCCCGTTATCATCAGGATTTCTCTCAAGATAAAAATACATATGGAGTTTTATAAGTTTTGGATAAATCCATTTAAGGAATTCTTTTGCTTTTTCCTTGTCAGGTGCATTTTCATAGATTTTCAGTGCTGCATATCCATGGATTGGGGGCTGTGTTATTCCTGAGGTCATAAATCCTTCTGGAACAAGTCCTGACTTTTCAGCCTGCCAGAAGTCAGGCTCAGGAAAGTATTTTCCCAGATTTTTCTGGTTGAAAACAATATGGGGAAGCATCCCATTTTTCCACTGGGCATTAAACAGTGAAGTTAATTCCTTTACAGCCCTTTCAAAGTTATATCTTGAATATCCAATAGCTATAAAACCACTATCCCAGTTCCACTGATGAGGGTATAGATGGACGGATGGAACAGTGTATTCACCAGTCCAGTTTTTATCTAAAATCTGTTTGGCTTTATCTATATATTCTTTTAGAGGCATGGCTTTACACTATATCAACGGATTTTTCACCCTTTGCCAGCTCCCCTATAACAAAGAATTTTTCTCCCTGTTTTTCCAATATCTCCACTGCTTTATCCCTTTCTTCCGGTGACACCACAAGTATTAAGCCTATGCCCATATTAAATGTCCTGAACATCTCTTCCTCAGGAACATTCCCTTCTTTCTGTATCCATTTAAATACAGGTGGCACTTCCCAGCTTCCTTTCTGGATAACAGCCTTTAATCCGTCATTTATAACCCTTATTAGATTACCTGGAATTCCTCCACCTGTAATATGAGCTATAGCATGTATATCAATTTTTTCGGCAAGGGAGAGAACCGTTTTTACATATATCTTTGTCGGTGTTAAAAGCTCTTCCCCAAGTTTTTTACCAAACTCTTTTATATACATATCATAAGAATAGCCTTTCATTTCTATCAGCTTTCTGACAAGGGAATATCCGTTACTGTGAACCCCTGAAGAAGCAATACCAATCAGTATATCCCCTTCCTGTGTTTTTGAACCATCAAGCATTTTTTCCCTTTCAACAACTCCTACAGCAAATCCTGCAAGGTCATACTCTCCTTCATCATACATCCCCGGCATCTCGGCAGTTTCTCCACCTATCAGTGCACATTCAGCCTGTTTACAACCTTCAGCTATGCCTTTTACAACAGCTACAGCAACTTCAGGTTTTAGCTTTCCAGTGGCAAAATAATCAAGGAAAAATAGAGGTTTTGAAGTGGTTGTCACAAGGTCATTAACACACATTGCAACAAGGTCTATACCAATTGTGTCGTGTTTATCAAGTATCTGGGCTATTTTCAGCTTTGTTCCTACACCATCAGTTGAAGAGGTTATAACAGGTTCTTTATACTTTGCGATTTCCAGCAGATATGCCCCTGCAAATCCACCGATTGGAGTAATAACATTTTTGTTAAATGTTTCCTTTACAAATCCCTTTATCTGCTGGACAAATCTATCTGCCTTTTCTATATCAACACCTGCATCTTTATAACTGAGCATCTTTCTTCTCCTAAAGATTTTCTTCTGTAATAATTTTTAGCTGCCCTTTATCACGGATTAAATATAATACTTTGTTTACTGCCTTTATTTCATCCCCTGAAAGATAAGCAAGTTTAAAGGTAATCACATAATAGGTCTGGTTTCTTCTTTTATCTAAAAAAGCCTTTTTATTGAGTATATGCACAAAAGGTTCATTATTATTTATTGAGTAAAACTCCTTTTTAAACTGTTTTTTCAGGTCAAAAATATCTC
>JALWLQ010000149.1 GCA_027084095.1 Persephonella sp. | reverse complement strand
AGCAGGTCTATCTTTCTGACAAAATCATTGAATATATACTGGATATCGTTGAGGCAACCAGAAACTCAAAATATTTTGCAACAGGTTTATCAATCAGAGGAACATTAACTTTAGCAAAAACAGCACGTGCAAATGCATATTTTAAAGGTAGAGACTATGTAATCCCTGAAGATATAAAGGAACTTTTACCCTATACAATACCCCACAGAGTTATATTACACGAGATTTATCAAAATACAGATAGCAAGGAACTGATACTATCGGTAGTGGAAAAAATTCCCGTTCCAACATGATTAAAATAACGAAAGCCGGCTGGATTTATATAGGACTTACCATATTTCTTGGTGTTGCAGCTGTAAATACAGGAAATAATCTTGTTTATCTGATAGTTTCTGCAATGCTAAGTTTTATGGGAATTTCTGGATTTTTCGGGAGAAAAAATATTGACAAGCTCCAGATTGAACTGAAATTCCCTGAGGAGATTTATGCTGATGTTGAAACTCCTGTGAAAATTGTTATAAAAAATCAGAAAAGATTTCTACCTTCTTTTCTTCTGAAGATTAGTATAAATAACCAGAAATCTGTAGTTCCCTATATAGACCCTTCTGGAGAATTTGACCTGCATCTGACCTTAAAATATAACCGGAGAGGATGGCACGCCCTTGAATTTATAGAAGTATGTTCCGTATTTCCATTTAATTTCTTTACCAGATGCAAAAAAACTCCTGTTAATCAAAAGTTCATAATTTTTCCAAAACCTGAAAAATGTAATCTATTAGTGCTTTATACCAGCAAAAAATCAGCAGGAGATTACCCGTCAGATATCATAGGCACCCAGGGAGAACTTTTATCCATAAAGGACTATTCCCCTGGGGACCCTTTAAAGCTTGTTCACTGGAAAGCAACAGCAAAAACTGGACAGCTAAAAACTAAAGAGCTAACAGAGGAAACTGTGCGTCCTGTTTTGATTGATTTTGACAATGTAAATATTCCCAATGTAGAAAAAAGGATTTCCTGTATAACATACAGCATATTACAAATGTATAAGGAAGGTATTCCCTTTGGACTGAAAATCGGGAGTATTTTATTTCCTCCTGAATTTTCCACAGCCAACAAAGTAAAAATATTAACAGCACTGGCAGAGTATGGGACAGAATGAAAATTAAACAAGTAGTTTTTCTTATAACTTATGTAATAGGGTTTATTGGTTTTTTATCTGTGGCACGGTTTGTTGATTATCTGTATGACATTGTTTTTTTAATTTTATTTATTATAGGAGCTTATTCAGACTACAAAAATAAATATCCTGTCCCCCGTATAGCTTTAAATATTATCTCTCTAATTGTTGTGATTTTTATGGCCACCAGATTAAGTGCGGACAATCTTGTTATACCTTCTATAGAAACGCTTCTTGTTTTACTTGGTATTAAGTTTCTGGAAAACAAAGAGTTCAGAGATTTTATGCAGATATACATGATTTCTGTATTCCTACTGGCTGGCTCTGCCCTTCTTACGATAGATATATCCTTTATGCTATTTTTTATTCTGCTGTTTTTCCTTGTGGTTATCGGGGCAATACTGCTCACCTATTACACACAGGATAAGGAACTTGTTATTGAGAAGAATGTTTTCAAAAAGCTTTTAATCAGACTTACCATAATTCCTGTGGTTGCAATACCATTTACAATCCTGTTATTTATAATCCTTCCAAGAAGTCAGTATCCTGTTTTTAATTTCTTAAATTCCCAATCAACAGGAAGAACAGGATTTTCTGATTCTGTTCAGCTGGGGGATGTTTCTCAAATACAGGAAGACGACACTATTATAATGAGGCTTAAAACAGACAAGCCCCTTGATAAAGAAAATACATATTTTAGAGGAATTGTCCTGAACTTTTTTGATGGGCATCAGTGGTATAGAAGATTTCTAAAATCCACTGAAAAAGTTTCAGGACAAGTGATAAAACAGGATATTATTCTTGAGCCTTATGGGAATAAATATATTTTTGCTATTGATGTTCCTCTTAAATTTAACAGACCTGTCAGAGAATACAATGATTTTACATTTGAGACTAACAAAAGAATTTTTAGTAGGATAAAGTATACAGCTCTATCTGTTATTACAGATAGAATAAAAGTTAAAAATATTAGTATAAAAGAATATATTCAATACCCCAGAAAGATTAACCCTGAAATTATAAAACTGGCAAAACAATTAAAAGGCAAAACAGATGCAGAAACCATTAAAAATGTAATCAATTACCTAAAAAAATATAAATATTCCTTGAAAAATCTAAAAAAAGGAGAAGACCCATTATATGATTTCTTATTTGTTTCCAAAACAGGAAATTGCGAGTATTTTGCCTCGGCAGCTGCCATTCTTCTCAGGATTAACGGTATTCCAACACGGCTTATTGCAGGGTATCGCGGAGTTAAATACAACGAGTTAGGAAAGTTTTATTATGTTCCCCAAAATTTTGCACATACATGGATAGAAAGCTATATAGATGGCTATTGGTATAGGTTTGACCCCACCCCCTCTTATTCAGCAGAAATTCTTGAAAAGGAAGAAAAATCCGTAATACTGACAAAAATTAAGGCATTCTGGGAGGCTGTAGAGTATGCATATATCAACATGGTTATAAACTTTGATTTCAATAAGCAAATCCAGTTATTGAGAAAAACCAGCTCCGTGGCAAAAGGTTTCAAGGAAAGCATATCTATAGACAAATATTTCATTGTAAAACTTCTTATTTTTGCTGCAGGCATTTATCTAATCTTTTATTTCATCAGACACAAACCTGTTTTATTTTTACCACCAGAAAAAAGATTACTCAATACATTTTTGAAAAAAATAGAAAAACACGGCTATAAAAAAGAAATAAATGAAGGTCTTGAAGAGTTTGTAAACAGAATAGATGACCCCGATATAAAACAAAAGGCCTTTGAGTTTGTATCCTTATTCCAGAAAAAATATTACAGAGATAAGCAATTTACACCGGAAGAAATAAAATACTTAAAAAATATTGTTCGTAATATCTGAATAAAATGTATATTTATTTTTTCCTGTAAACTTAGAATGATACATAGCACGGTCTGCATGCTTAATGAGAGTTTCCAATTCAAAAGCATCATCTGGAAGTATAGAAATACCAATACTTGCCCCTACATGTATACGGTATCCATTGATTAAAAATGGTTCATCAATATTTTTCAGCAATTTATGGGCTATATTTGTTATATCTTCCTTTGAATATACATCTTTAAGGACAACAACAAATTCATCCCCAGCCAGCCTTGCCACAAAATCATCTCTTCTTACTGACCTTTTAAGTCTTTTAGCCACTTCAATTAAGAGTTTATCTCCTATCTCATGACCATAGGTATCGTTTACTTCCTTAAATCCATCAAGGTCAATAAACAATAATGCTATTTTTTCACCCTTTCTTAAAGCATCCTGTACCATAGATTTAAGCTTAATAAAGAAATAAGTTCTGTTAGGAATACCTGTAAGGGTATCATAGTATGCCAGATTTTCCAGAGTTTTCTCTTTATGTTTTCTTAGTGTAATATCCGTTATCATTGCTATATAGTTGGTAGGTTTACCCTCTGTTTTAACCTGAATTAAGGAAAGCCAGACAGGGAAGACTTCACTGTTCTTTTTTAATGCTATAAGTTCACCCTGCCATTTTCCTTTTCTTTTAACCAGTTCCCATATACGTTGAAACTCTTTATGTTTTGCTCTAAATAAAGGTAGGAATGTTATATCTGTTCCAATTAAATCTTTTTTATTAAATCCTGTAAGCTCTTCCAGTTCTCTATTTATTCTAAGAACCTTTCCTGTAGTATCCGTAATAATAATACCCTCCAGGGCATTTTCAAAAACCATAGATGCTAATTTAAGTTCTTTCTCTGCTATTTTCCTTTCGGTAATATCTCTTATCAAAAACTGTATATATTTATTATTTTTAATAGTAAATACACTTGCTGAGATTTCAGCAGGAAAAAGAGTATTATCAGACTTCTTGACATTCACCTCAAATCGGGAATGTCCTGTATCCAGCAACTTGATAAGTAAATATTTAAAGTGTTTCTTAAAACTATCACTAAAAAGCTCCTGTACATTTAAAATTTTTATATCAAATTTACTGTATCCAAGCTTATAGGTCGCTCTTTGATTAGTATCTATTATATTTCCTTTTATATCTGTAATGATAATAATATCGTTTGAGTATTCAAAAAGATTTCTATATCTTTCTTCGCTCTCAAGAATTTTTTGATATGCTCTATGAATTTCAGTAATATCATAAACTATCCCTATAAGCTTCTCTTTAGATGTATTCTTATGAATAATTTTTGCCTTTTCTTTTATAATTTTCTCTCCACCATAATTTATCCTATATTCTATCTCATAAGATTTTTTATACTTTATGGCTTCTAATCTAACCTCAAAAACCTTTTTCCTATCCTCCTGACTTACAAGCTCAAGAAACTCATTAAAATTAAAAGTACATCTTTTATTTTCACCACAGAAAATATTTTGAGCCTCGTCAGAAAGAGAAAAGCTCAAAGTTTGCGGTTCATATTCCCAATAACCTAATCTTGCTAATTTTTGAGCTTCATAAAGTTTTTCCTTTGTTTCCTTTAGTTTTTCAATAGCCTCTCTAAGCTGCCTTTCTCTGTATAATCTGTTTGTAATATCTCTAAATATTCCCAGAATTGCAGGTTTACCTTCGTAGGTAATAACAGAGGGGTTAACCTCAAAAATTCTCTCCTGACCAGTTTTGGTTTTAAGTTTAATTTGAAAATCTTTTTCATTTTCAATAATCTGGTCAACATTCAATCCTATGATTTGATAGGGATTTTTATCTTTAATTTCCTCTGGGGTAAACCCTAAAATATCTTTAATTTTGGCATTAGCATATTTAATTTTATTTTCCTGTAAAATTAAAATAATCTCATTAACTCCTTCAACAATAGATTGCCATTTTTCTTCGCTTTCCTTCAGTATTTCTTCCTTTTTCTCCTTATTCCTTATCCATTGATAAAAAGCAATTATTGTTAAAATTACCCCTGGAAGTTTAATTACCATTTCAGAAAAAAATAGGTAGTGTAAATCTTCATAGGTTAAGAAATAAGAGATAAAATTAGCCTGCCCTACAATAATTAATATAAACCCCAGATTGACTTTATAATAGACTTCTGGAATATCTTTAAGCCGCTGGATAAAGTAGTAGGCTGTTATAATAGCCAGGATGATAATGGAATTAGGAACCAATATAGAGTAATCAATATTATCTCTTAATCCGAAATGATATATATTAAAAACTATTATCAATATAACTAAAATGGATGATAAAATAACCCTTAACATTTCTTATAACTTTATCAACCCTAATTTATTTTTTCTAATATGTTAAATATGTTAAAAAAGTTTAAACTTCACCATATTATAACTTATAATAAAACACAAGAGTTATATTTTAGATTGCTTTACTTATTCTATAATTGTTATATAATTATAATTAACTATGAGGTTGAAATTTGTTAATCTATTATTAATTTTAATTAAAAAAATAGGGGGAGAAAATGGCGAGTAAGAAAACGATTTTAAGCATAGCTATAGACAAAGAATTGCTTTCTAAAATAAAAAAACTTTCAGAGGAAAAATCATCTTCTGTTTCAAAATTAATAAGTAACTTAATAGAAGAGGCTCTCTATCTGGAAGAAAATGTTTTTAAAGATGATATATACCAGAATATAGACTGGCTCAGCGAAGAGTGGAGAGATAAGCTACAGGTTTTATTTACCAAAGTTCTGGATACAACTCCAGACCCTATCTGGATTAAAGACCTAAACTTAAAATTTATCTATGTAAACCAGGCATTTGAGAAAACCTTTGGTGTAAAAAGGGAAAATATCATCGGAAAAGGAGATGTGGAAGTTTTACCTCCAGAAGTTGCCAAAGAATGTATTTATTCGGATATGAAAGCCCTTGAGAAAAAAGAATCTTCCCATTCAATAGAGAAGGTTCCCACAGATGACGGTAAAGAAATAGTATTTGATGTGATAAAAACTCCTATCTTTGACAGAACAGGAAAACTTATAGCAATTCTGGGAATTTCCAGAGATATAACAGAAATAATAAATATCCAAAAGGAACTGGAAAGAAAAAATAAAGAACTGGAAGAAGCTTATCAACAACTGAGAAATATTTATGAATACGATGTGGTCACAGGACTTTTAAATAAAGAGAAATTTATTGAGGAAGTATATAAAACCTTAGATAAAGCCAGTAACAGAGATAAATTTGAATTTATCTTAATGGAAATTTCTAACCTTATATATGCCAATGAAGTTTACGGCTATGATTTTGGTAATAAGGTTTTAAAAGAATTTGCAGAAGCTCTGAAAAAAGCACTTAAAGAAAACAACTTTGAATTTGTATTAGGAAGGATAAGTGGTTATAAATTTGGTCTTCTTGTAAAAAGTGATGTATCCGACAGAAGACTACTAAGAAAGTTCCTTAATTTCCTGAAAAACATAAGAATTTTAGCCCCAGATGACAATTACTTTGTTCCTAAAGTCAGTTTTGTTGTGAAAGATATAACCAAAAAAGATAAAACTGATTTTGGAAAACTCATAGTATACATGGAAGATATACTTATAAAAGTAAGAGAAAACAGAAGGAAAAATTATCTTATCCTCAGGAACAATATGTCAGTTTATGAAAAAGCTATAGAAGCCCAGAAAAAATTAAAAGAAGAAATAGAAACCGGAAAACTTTCTCCATCTCTGAGACCTATAATTGAACTCAGTACAGGTAAGAAAGTATCCTACGAGGTTAGCTGTGGACTTAGCAGTATAAGAGATGAGGAATTATGTTATTTTGTAGATAACATTTACATTGAAGCTCCTTTAGGTCAATTAGACGAGAAGATAATTCAACTAATCAAAAGAAAAGTTTATCCTAAACTAAAGGAAGGTGAAAAAATTTTTGTCAAGTTAAGGCAACAGTCTATAGAAGTCATGTTAAATATGCCTGATACAAACCTATCCAAAGACGTACTCTTTATAAAAGACAAAGCAGTTTTTGAAATTACAGAGGACACATTTGTAAAGAATATAGGAACTTTGCATGAACTCAAAAACTCTTATAATCTACAATTTTGTTTAGATAGTTTTGGAACTGGAAATGCATCTATCAAAAATCTTATAAGAATGTTTGAACACGATATGTTCCAGTATATAAAAATGAGTGAAAACTTTATAAAAAATTCAATAGTTTCTGCAAAAAGAAAGAGAATTTTAAAAGGCGTCATAGCTGTTACATCTGAATTTGGGATAAAAACAATAGCCTCTGGAATATCTTCAGAAAAATTACTGGATTTTGTAAAAGAAATGGGATTTGATTATGCAACAGGAAAGTTATTTAATGAAGAGAAAAAAATATTTTAGAATTTAAAGTATGCAGGGAGAAAAACTTTAAAAGTTTTTCTCCATATCTTAATATTATTTCCAGTCCACATTAGAAATCTAAGCAACATTAATCAGATTAAACCTGTCTGCATACTTATTGAACATAATTTCCTTAAGTAAAGGATGTTTTTCTAATTTTGGGTCTTTGCTTATCAGTTCTTCAGCTTCTTTTTTGGCATATTCAAGAATTATTCTGTCTTTTGGACGGGTAAAGTCTGCTATTGCCAGTCCAAATCTGCCTGACTGGGCAGTTCCCATTAAATCTCCGCTTCCCCTAAGCTCAAGGTCTGCTTCAGCAATCTTAAAGCCATCTGTTGTATCCACCAGAATTTTCATTCGTTCAAGAGTTTTGAGCCTTTTTTTCTCAGCTTCAGGGTCTTCCTGCTTATGCTTGAATTTTTCAGGTAATACCAGATAACAATATCCTTCATAGTTTCCTCTACCAACTCTACCACGAAGCTGGTGTATCTGGGAAAGTCCAAATCTGTAAGCATCCTCTATAACCATAACCGAAGCATTGGGAATATCTACCCCAACCTCAATAACAGTGGTTGAAACAAGGATATCCGCCTTTTTGTTTCTGAAATCTTCCATTATTTTGTCTTTTTCTTCCTGTGTCATTTTCCCATGCAACAGGATTACTTTTTTATCTGGGAATGCCTTTTTCCACTGCTGATATCCCTCTTCTGCAGATTTCAGGTCTATTTTTTCCGATTCCTCAATCAATGGATAAACTACAAATGCCTGCCTGCCTTTGTCCAGCTCTTTTCTTATATTTCGGTATAAAATTTCCCTTTCATCATCATAATAAATAAATGTATAAACAGGTTTTCTACCGGCTGGTAGCTGTTTGATAATTGACAAATCAAGGTCACCAAATTGGGCTAAAGCCAGTGTTCTTGGTATAGGTGTTGCTGTCATAACAAGGACATGAGGAACAGCATGGGATTTTTCTATTAAGGCTTTTCTCTGGACAACTCCAAATCTGTGCTGTTCATCAACTATAACAAGTGCCAGATTTTTAAACTTCAATTCATCCTGTATAAGTGCATGGGTTCCTATTACAACTTTAGCCTCTCCAGTTTCTATCTTTTTGTAAATCTCTTTTTTTTCTGAAGCAGGAGTGCTACCTGTAAGCAGATAAACAGGAATATCAAACTTTTCCAATACATTTTTGAAGTTTTTATAATGCTGGTTTGCCAGAATTTCTGTTGGTGCCATTACAGCGACCTGTTTACCATCCAGAGCAACGGCAAGAGATGCTGCAGCTGCCACCATTGTTTTACCACTACCTACATCCCCCTGAACCATTCTATTCATAGGTGAGGGCTTTGTAATATCTGAGATAATATCCTTTATTGCCTTTTTCTGGTCATCGGTCAGTTTGAAGGGCAGTGCATCCTCAAACTTCTGGATAAAATCAGGCTCTACATTTATAACAGGTGCAGGATTACTTTTTATAGCAGCTTTTCTATAAGCCTGAGCCAGTTCTAAAATAAAAAGCTCATCAAAGATAAGCCTAATTTGTGGTCTTGTTTCAAAATCATTGAGTTTATCTAAATTTTCTTCTCTATCTGGGAAGTGTGTGTGCCGGAGAGCATCTTCAATTGATGGTAGTTTGTATTTTTCAAGGATATATTCTGGCATATACTCAGGAAAGTATGGCAGATATTTTTCCATTATTTTGTATATTCCCCTCCGCAAATGATTTATTGTCTGGGATGAGGTTTTTACAGAGCTGTCTCCCCGTAGAGAATATACAGGAACAATTCTATCAAGGATTATAGGGTCAAACTGGTTGTGTATCTCAGGTTGAACCATTGATTTTTCTTTACCAAATACAGAAACTTTCCCGTAAAGTAAGACCTCTTTACCTTTTCTAAAAAATGTGAATAAAAAGGGTTTATCATGAACAAAATAAGCATTTAGTTTATGTCTATCCTGTGATAAGACAATCTGAACTTTGAGTTTCCCTCGATTTATTTTTTTTATTTCTTCAACTGTTAAACGAAAAAGACCTGTTTCTCCGTCTTTTATTTTTGCAAGTTTTTTTAATCTTTTGTCTTCGTATTTCTTAGGGAAAAGGGTAACTGCCTGATATATATTTTCTGCTCCGACTTTTTTGAATGCCCGTTTTTCAATAGGTTTAAGGATTTTTAAATCCTGAATTTTTATAGAATAAAAAGAGTTCAGGTCTAATTTTTTGACAGATTTTTTTTCTTTTCTCTCGGGTTTTTGGATAACCTCTTTTTCCCTGATATATGTTTGAACTTCCTTTAATAGATGTTGTATAAAGGCTTTTTTCTTCTGAGGGGTAAGGTTATCTATTAAGGATATATCCTCAAGTAAACCTTCAGGAAAATTGTCTTCAAGTAGTTCCCTTAAGGTTTCTGATAAGCCTGTTATCCTTGATAAAGTTTTTTCATCATAACTGCTTAATTTCTCAAGTAATTGTTTAGCTTGATTTACCTTTTTCATTGTTTTTTATGAACTCTTTTAACTCCTGTAAAAATTGCTCAGGGTCATGGCCGTAATTTGTAGCTGCATAATATATCGTTTCATGTTTTTTGCAAGCACATATATTGCAATACATATTTTTTGAGCTGAAAAATTTTTGTGTAAATGGATATTTTCTTAAAACCTGTTGTATTGTTGTTTGCAGGTCTATATTTTTCATTCCTTCTCCTCCTTTCTCAGTAAGACTACAACTTCTGCAAATGCTGCTTTCCCTTCTCCAATTTCTCCTATTTTCTCATAGGTTTTACCTTTTATAAATATCCTTTCGGGATTTATTTTAAGAATTTTTGCTGTATTTTGTATGATTTTTTCCCTGTAAGGCAGGATTTTAGGTTTTTGAAGGACTATATATCCATCAATATTTTCTATCTCATATCCTTTTTCCCGAATTATTCTGCAGGCTTCCTCAACAAATATTCTGCTATCTGCATTTTTCCATTTTTCCTGATTATCAGGGAATAACTGCCCGATATCACCGTAACCTATAGCTCCTAAAAGGGCATCGGTCAAAGCATGGAAAAATATATCCCCATCTGAATGTGCCTTAAAGCCAATATCGGACGGTATTTCTATACCACCGATGATTAGCTTCCTTCCCTCTTCAAGTCTGTGAATATCAAAACCTATACCTATTCTATACACTTTTACTTCCAGTCAAGTTTTTCACGGAGTATGTCAAAATAGTTTTTATCCGGTGTTCTAACCAGATAGGTATAGTATGGAGATTGTTTAACGACTATTTTATCCCCATATTGTAGCTGTGTTCCTTCCTGTCCATCAAGGGTGAGCCATGCATCCTTTTCCTCTGCTACCAGTTCTATTGTGATAGGTTCATACGGAGGAAGCATTAAAGGTCTGTCTGTAAGTGTATGGGGACATATTGGAACTATAAGAAAATTTTCCATCATTGGATAAACAATGGGTCCTCCTGCTGAAAGGGCATATCCTGTTGAACCTGTTGGAGTTGAGATTATTATCCCATCTCCGTTGTAGGTTGTGATATATCTATCTCCTACATAAACAGCAACATCAACTATTCTTGCTAAGATAGCTTTGTTTACAACAACATCGTTTAAGACATCAGCTTTTAGGATTTCTTTGCCATCTCTTATAAGGGTGGCTCTGAGCATCATTCTACGGGATATACACAGAGGTTTTGATAGTATCTCAGCAAGGACGTCAAAGGCTTCCTCTTCGTTTACCTCAGTTAAAAATCCCAGCCTACCAAGATTTATTCCCAGGATAGGTATTCCGTGTTTTGCCACCCTTCTTGCTGTTATAAGAAGGGAACCATCTCCACCAACAACAAGAAGCAGGTCAACACCCTTTAGATTTTCTTCATGTTCAAGTTCAGCTAAGTTTTCAAATATTTCTGATTCTATAGCATAGCTATTAAGCCAGTTTTTTAGTCTAACTGCAAAGTTTCTTGCCTCTTCGCTTGCTTTTGTGAAGATATGAATTCTTTTAAATAGAGGATACATTTTTATCCGCATTAAATTCCTCGCTGATGCTGTTTTTTCTTTTTATCCAGATACAGAGGGAGAAACAAGAAAAGAAAACCTATTATTAATACTGAAATAAGTATAAAAAGCATTAAGCTTACTAAATCACTCATCTTTTTCTCCTTTTCTTCTGTCATAAATTAGAGATACAAACATAGCTATTATAAAAAATATAATTCCTGAAACCGCAAGAAACCAGCTATTACTTTTGTCTTGAAGTAGATATCCTACCATTGAAGCCACAAAGGAGCCTATTGATATACCTTTTAATACATCTATAAAAGTTGAGAATGTTTGGTCATACATCATTTTGAAAAAGGGGCATAAAGCCCCCTGTTTTTATCCTAAATAATCTTTAGTCCATTCTGGATAAAGTGGATATGTTGAGCAAAGGGACAGAACATCCTCTTTGACTTCTTGAATAACTTTTTCATCATCAAGGTTTTTAAGAACCTTTACTATATTTTTTGCTATTCTTCTCATATCATCTTCTTTCATGCCTCTTGTTGTTAGAGCCGCTGTTCCAAGTCTGATACCCGATGTCACCATTGGTTTCTCAGGGTCAAATGGGATTGCGTTTTTGTTTACTGTTATATTTGCCTTACCTAAAGCTTCTTCTGCCTGATTTCCTTTTACATTTAAAGGTCTTAAGTCCACCAGAACAATATGGCTATCAGTTCCACCTGATACTATTCTTAAGCCTTCTGCTTTTAACTCTTCTGCTAAAGCCTTAGCATTTTTTACAGTCTGGTGTGCATATTCTCTGAATTCAGGTGTCATGGCTTCCTTGAACGCAACAGCCTTTGCTGCTATGACATGCATTAAAGGACCGCCTTGAAGTCTTGGGAATACCCATTTATCTATATCTTTTGCATACTCAGCTTTAGAAAGGATAAATCCACCTCTGGGACCCCTTAGTGTCTTATGTGTAGTTGAGGTAACAAAGTCTGCATAAGGAA
>JALWLQ010000148.1 GCA_027084095.1 Persephonella sp. | reverse complement strand
GTTGAGCAGGCAGGGGCAGACATTATTCATCTGGATATAATGGATGGTAGATACGTTCCTAATATAACAATCGGTATTCCGGTAGTTGAAAGTTTGAGACCTTTAACTGACCTTCCTTTTGATGCCCATCTTATGATTGTTGAACCGGAAAAATATGTTCCTGATTTTATAAAGGCCGGCTGTAATATGATTTCTTTCCATATGGATGCCTGCATACATTCCCATAGGCTTGTTGATTACATAAAATCGCAAGGAGTTAAGGCAGGCGTTGTTCTTAACCCTGCAACCCCTGTAAATACGCTGGAAGAGATTATCCATTTTGTAGATTATGTCTTAGTTATGTCAGTTAACCCTGGGTTTGGAGGGCAGAGATTTATCCCTGAAACACTCCACAAAATTAGGAAACTGAGAAGATTGATGGAAGAAACAGGAAGAACGGATATATTAATTGAGATAGATGGTGGAATTAAAGAAAGTAATATCTCCCTGGTTTCTGCAGAAGGTGTTAATATCTTTGTTGCAGGCAGCTCTATATTTAAAGCCGAAGACCCTGCACAGGCAGTCAGGAACCTGAAACAAAAAGCAATTTCTGTTGAGGTTTAAAAATGTATGAGATAAGAACATGGCCAGACAAGATACTTAAACAAAAGATGAAAGAAGTTGATTTTTTTGGCTCAGAGAAGCTGAAAGAGTATATTGATGTAATGTTCCAAAAAATGTATGAACATGAAGGTGTTGGCCTTGCAGCAAACCAGATTGGCATTCCATACCAGATTATAGTTCTGGATACCACACCACGAGAAGAAAACGGAGAAGAAAATGAAGAAAAGAGAGAGGGAATAAAACTTGCCCTTATAAATCCCAAAATAGTCCATAAAGAAGGTGAAATTGAATCAACAGAAGGATGTCTTAGCTTCCCGGGAGTACAAATCACTATCCCAAGAGCACAGAAAGTTGTTGTTGAAGCAAAAGATATGGAAGGAAAAGATATTCAGATAGATGCAGAGGATTTTCTTGCCGTAGTTTTACAACATGAGATTGACCATATAAATGGAATTCCTTTTATAAAGTATCTTTCACCTGTAAAAAGAAAATTAACACTTGAAAAATATATGAAAAAGAAAAAAGAACTTGCCAAATCAAAATAAGACAACAGACTGTCTTAGAAAGGAGAAGAAATGTTTCCTGATTTAATAAAAATAGGCGATTTCACAATTCATACCTATGGTGTAATGGTTGCCATAGGTCTTATAGTTTCTTATTTCACAGCCATTCATTTTGGCAAAAAAGAAGGAATTGAAGCCAAAAAAATAGAAAATCTCTTTATATACACTGTATTAGGTGGAATAGTTGGTGCAAGAATTGCATATATCATTGAACACCATGACCAGTTTCACTCCTTTATGGATTACATTGCTGTCTGGAAAGGTGGGATAGATTGGTTTGGTGGTTTTATAGGTGGTGCAATTGTTCTTTTATTTTTACTAAAAAAATATAATGTTCCTTTCCTAAAAATAGCTGATGTTGCTGGAATATCCATCATAATCGGTCATGCCTTTGGCAGAATAGGTTGCACATGTGCAGGATGCTGTTATGGAAAGCCAGTTCCAGAAAACTCTCCATTCAAAGACTTTGCTATTACATTTCCACATCATCCTGATAATTCTGCTCCTGCAGGAATACCTCTATATCCTACCCAACCGGCTGAGGCTATCGGGAATTTTATTATTTTTGGTCTCTTATTTTTCGCTTATAGGAAAAAAATATTTGATGGGGAAATTTTCGGACTTTATCTAATTTTATATGGATTTGAAAGATTTTTACTGGAATTCTGGAGAGGCGTTACTCCACCACTGCCTATTGGTTTAACATGGAACCAGGTTGTTGCTCTTGGTATGGTAACTGTAGGAATAATAATCCTTGGTTATGGTTTTTTAAAAAGAAAAAATGAAGCTGTATAAATTATTCAATAAAAAAGTTTTTAATATAGAGCCAGGGCTGGAAAGAATAAAGGTAGCCCTTGAAGAAATTGGAAATCCCCATCAGGACTATCCGTCTATCTTAATCTCAGGAACAAACGGAAAAGGTTCAACAGCAGCATTTTTGGAAAGTATATTAAGACATCACAGCTTAAAAACAGGAATGTTTACCTCTCCACATCTTATTGAAGAAAATGAAAGATGGCAGATAAATCGGCATAATATATCGGATGATAGGCTTGAGGAGTATATAAGACAGCTAAATCCTGTTATTGAAAAACACAATCTTACATATTTTGAGGCGTCCACATTACTGGCCTTCAAATATTTTTCAGATGAAAAAATTGATATTGCTGTTCTGGAAGTTGGTCTGGGAGGTAGATGGGATGCAACCAATGTGGTATATCCAGAAGTATCTGTTATAACAAATGTATCTTTAGACCACACACATCTACTTGGGGATACCATATCAAAAATAGCTTCAGAGAAGCTTGGAATTGCCCGTAAAGACAGACCCCTTGTAATAGGCACTGAGCAGCTGGATTTAATTACTCAGGCTATTATGAAGGGAATTAGAGAAATCTATCATTATCCTATGGGATATACATTTAAGGACAAAGGAAATAGCATTGATTATATGTTTCAGGATATTGTCATTAAGGATGTTAAGCCTTCACTCCTTGGAAAAAGGCAATTTTTTAATCTTTCTGCTGCTATAACTGCATTTATACTTTTTGCCAGAAGAAATAGTATAAAGATTGATACTGATTTAATTAGGGAAGCTGCAGAAAATACATATCTACCTGGCAGAATGCAGATTATATCAGAAAATCCAGTAATAATTCTTGATGGTGCCCATAATGAAGAAGCTATTGTGGAAACATTTAGAGAAGTTTCTCAGTTGTTCCCAGATAAAAAAATTATTACTATTTACAGCGGAATGAAAGATAAAGAATGGAAAAAAATCCTGAATTTAATCAGATATAAATCTGCTGAAACTATTGTTACCAAAATTCCAGTATCACGG
>JALWLQ010000147.1 GCA_027084095.1 Persephonella sp. | reverse complement strand
ACTCTGCCATCAAATTTTCTGATAATATTTTCTGCAAGAACTCTTATTGAAAATGGAAGTGTTTCTACTCCTGGGTGAAGCTGATTTAATTTTTCCAGACTATAAATTTTGTAGCTATTTCCATTTACAGTGATATTTTTAGCAAAATCTCCCATGGCTCATCTCCTTGATGTTTTTTTAATCTATATAACAAATTATTTGCCAAAAGGATGATTTACAACATCTATTTTTAACAGGGGATTAAATATTGGACTGGAAAATATGGAGTTTTGTATTAGATGAAAAAAGATTTGTAGGTTTATAAAAAAGGGGCAAAAGCCCCTTTCTTGATTAGAAAGTATATAAAGCGTCAGCTACAAGGATGTCCAGTTCTTCTTCAGGAAGTTCATGGAAATTGAGGAATTTATAGACTTTATCCTCTTTTCCTGCAATTTTCTCTTCCATAAACTTGTGGTATTCCTCAACTGTTGGAAGTCTTCCAAGTATAGCACAGATAGCAGCTATCTCTGCAGAACCAAGGTAAACTTTTGCATCTTTACCCATTCTGTTATCAAAGTTTCTTGTGGATGTGGACATTACAACAGCACCATCTCTGACCCTTGCCTGATTACCCATACAGAGTGAGCATCCTGGAACTTCTGTCCTTGCTCCTGCTACACCGTAGATATTGTAGTATCCTTCTTCAACAAGTCTTCTTTCGTCCATTTTAGTTGGTGGAACAATCCACAGTCTTGTTGGAACCTGTCCTTCTCCTCTGAGGATTTCTCCAACAGCTCTAAAGTGTCCTATATTTGTCATACAAGAACCAACAAATACCTCATCTATATTCTTAGGTCTTCTTTCATCTGCAAGAACTTCTGAAAGTGTAGCAACATCATCTGGGTCGTTTGGACATGCAAGGATTGGCTCTTTAATCTCATTCAGGTCTATTTCTATAACAGCTGCGTATTCAGCATTTTCGTCAGCTTCAAGGAGCTCAGGGTTATCAAGCCATGCTTTCATTTTGTCTATTCTTCTCTGGAGTGTTCTTGCATCCTGATATCCAGCTTCTATCATTTTTTCAAGGAGAGCGATATTTGACTGGATATACTCAATAACAGGCTCTTTGTTTAGTTTAACTGTGCATGCTGCAGCACTTCTTTCTGCAGATGCATCAGAAAGCTCAAATGCCTGTTCAACTTTGAGATTTTCAAGTCCTTCTATCTCAAGAATTCTTCCTGCAAAGATATTTTTCTTACCTTGTTTTTCAACAGTTAAAAGTCCCTGTTTTATAGCAAAGTAAGGAATTGCATTAACAAGGTCTCTAACTGTTATACCTGGCTGTATTTCACCTTTAAATCTAACCAGAACTGACTCTGGCATATTAAGAGGCATTGTTCCTGTAACAGCAGCAAATGCAACAAGTCCTGAACCTGCTGGGAAAGATATTCCTATTGGAAATCTTGTGTGTGAGTCTCCACCTGTTCCAACTGTATCAGGAAGAACCATTCTGTTAAGCCATGAGTGGATAACACCATCACCAGGTCTGAGAGATACACCACCTCTTTTTATGATGAACTGAGGAAGTGTAAGCTGTAGTTTAACATCAGCTGGTTTTGGATATGCTGCTGTATGGCAGAAAGACTGCATTACAAGGTCAGCTCCAAAGGATAAAGCAGCAAGTTCTTTTATCTCATCTCTGGTCATTGCTCCTGTTGTATCCTGTGAACCTACTGTAAGAACCTGAGGCTCAACATACATTCCAGGTCTTACACCTTCCATTCCACAGGCTCTACCTACTATTTTCTGAGCAAGTGTATATCCAACACCTTCTTTTTCAGGTGGCTGCTGTGGTCTGATAAAGATATTTTCTTCAGGCATTCCAAGGGCTTCTCTTGCTTTTCTTGTAAGATTTCTTCCGATGATTAATGGAATTCTTCCACCTGCTCTAACTTCATCTGGAAGTGTATTTGGCTTAAGCTCAAATGTAGCAACAACTTCACCATTTTTAACAATTTTTCCTTCGTATGGATAGATATCTATAACATCTCCAGTTTCAAGTTTAGAAACATCAGCGATTATTGGAAGTCCACCTGAGTCTTCCCATGTGTTGAAGAAAATTGGAGCTATAACTCCACCTATTACAACACCACCTCTTCTTTTGTTTGGAACATAAGGAATGTCTTCACCTATCCACCACATAAGGGAGTTTGTTGCAGATTTTCTTGAAGAACCTGTTCCAACAACATCACCAACGAAAGCAACTGGATGGCCTTTTTTCTTAAGTTCCTGAATTTTTTGTATAGCATCTGGCATTTTTGCCTGAAGCATTGAAAGTGCGTGGAGTGGAATATCACTTCTTGTTGAAGCTTCTCTTGCAGGAGAAAGGTCGTCTGTATTTGTTTCCCCTGGGACTTTGAAAACTGTAACAGTTATTTTTTCTGGAAGTGGCTCTTTTAATCTGAACCATTCTGCGTTAGCCCAGCTTTCTAAAACTTCCTGTGCATATTTATTTCCTTCTTTTGCAAGTTCAACAACATCATTAAAGTAGTCATATACAAGAAGAATATTTTTAAGAGCTTTTGCAGCTTCTTTTGCAATTTCTTCATCTTTGTGTGAAAGTGCCTTTACAAGTGGTTCAACATTGTAACCACCGAGCATTGTTCCAAGTATCTGAACTGCATGAACAGGGGTTATAGCAAGGGATTTTGCTTTACCTTCAATGATGTCAGCAAGGAATTTGGCTTTTACAAATGCTGCATCATCAACCCCTGGAGGAACTCTGTTAAGGAATAAGTCCATAAGAAACTCTTCTTCAACTATTGGAACCTGTTGAAGAAGTTCTACAAGCTCCTCAACCTGTTTTTTGTTAAGTGGTAATGGTGGAATTCCAAGTTTTGCTCTTTCTTCAACATGTTTCCTGTATTCTTCTAAAAAACTCATCTACGCACCTCTCCTGTAAGTTTTTGATTTTAGACAGAATATTATAATTGAGGGAGCATAAAAAAATCAAACACTGTTTTATAAATGTAGGATTTATGATTTTAGTTATAATACCCTGCCAGATAAATCTGTATTTTTGAAAAGAAAAGGGAGGTTCTAATATGAAAAAGTTTGTTATGGTTTTGGGTATTGTTTTTAGTAGTTTTTTTGCTACCAATGTTTATGCTCATTGCCAAATTCCCTGTGGAATTTATGATGATGGGGCGAGGTTTACACTGCTTTACGAGTACATAGCTACTATGGATAAATCCATAAGCAAAATCAAGGAATTAAGCAAAAAAACAGATGCCTATTCAAAAAATCAGCTGGTTAGATGGGTAATAAACAAGGACAAGCATGCAGAAAAATTTAAAAAAATTCTTTGGCAGTATTTCTTCACCCAGAGAATAAAGCCTGTTAGTCCAGAAAACAAAGATAAATATCATAAGTATCTAAGAGAAGTAGAGCTTATCCATCAGCTTTCTTTCTATGCTATGAAGGTTAAACAGAATGTTGACACAAAATATACACAGAAATTGATTGAGCTGTTAAAAGAATTTGAGGAACTTTATACCGGCAAAAAAGATAAAGACCATCATCATTAATATAAAAGGGGCTCTTGCCCCTTTGTTATATTTTTAAACTTTTAGGAGATATAAAAGTTATCTTTTTTCCTTCTATATTTTTCTTTCTAAGCTGTCCACAGGCAGCAGATATATCTTTTCCTTTACTCCATCTAACAAATGCACCGATATTATACTGCCAGAGTATTTGATGGAATTTATTAACCCTTTCTTCATCAGGTCTTTCAAATGGTGAACCTGGATGAGGATTAAATGGTATCAGATTTACTTTGTATCTTTTTTTATTTTTCCCTATTAGTCTGGCAAGTTTATGGGCATCTTCAGGTCTATCATTTATATCTTTTATAAGAACATATTCCAGCATTATCCTGTATCCATTTTTAACAGGTAATGAGTTGAGGGTTTCCATAAGGTCTTCAAGGGTATTTGTCTCTGAAATAGGCATTATTTTAGCTCTTGTTTCCTGGTCTGCAGCATTTAAAGACACAGCAAGCCTAACCTGAGGGAATGATTTGTCCTCATACATTCTTTTTATCTGATGTATTATTCCACTGGAAGATATTGTTATTTTTCTGTTTGAAAGGCCAAGCATCCTGTCATCTGTCATAATCTGGACAGCTTTTTTAACATTATCATAATTTGCAAGGGGTTCTCCCATTCCCATAAAAACTACATTTGATATTCTTCTATCCAGTCCAACAAATCTCTGGGACTGTATATACTGGTCTATAATTTCTGCTGTTGTAAGGTTTCTGATAAGACCGTCTTTTGTTGTATAACAAAAGGTGCAACCTACAGCACAACCAACCTGTGTTGATACACAAAGGGTATAGTGATTTTTTTCAGGAATAAAAACAGTTTCTACTGTATGTCTGTCTTCCAGTCTCCACAAAAATTTTATACTACCGTCTTCTTTTGACTCTTCATAAGTAATCAGTTCAAGGGCATTTAATTTTGTATTTTCTTTGAGATAGCTCCTGATTTCTTTAGAAAGGTCTGTCATTTCATCATATGAAGCGGCCTTCTTGTTATAAATCCATTTGGCAAGCTGTTTTGCTCTAAACTTTTTCCAGCCCTGCTGTCTTACCCATCTCTCAAGCTCACCGTAATTAAAATCTTTTAGATTTATCATTCCTCTACCACACTCCAGCCTTTTTCTCCTTTAACAAATTTGGCTTTTTCTTTTATATGACAAGGGTTTTGGGAGCCGCATTGCAAAACTATTCCCATTAATAAGGCACTTAGTTGGATTTCTGAAAAGAAAGAGCCTTTCATTTTGTTTGATAATTCTTTTATTTTTTGCTTATCAATATATAGGTCATATTCATATTCTACAATGTAGTAGTTTCCGTCTTTGTAGCCATTTATTCTTTTGTAGTTTTTCACTTCTCCTATTATACTAAGACTTTCTAACTGCTTTTTTACAAGCTCATCGGAAGGTTTATCTTCGCAGCCTGTTAAAATAAGGAAAAATGTTAAGAGAACTCCATAAACTACTTTTTTCATTACAATCCTCTATATTTTGTTTTTAGATTTTCTTCCAGTTTTTTAAATATATCAGGATTTGTATCTAAAAAGTTTTTAACCTGTTGGACATCTTTATCTCCTCTACCTGAAAGATTTATAACTACAATCCCCTCTTCCCCCAACTCTCTCGCTATTTCTACTCCTTTGATTATCGCATGTGAACTTTCAAGGGCAGGAATAATTCCTTCTGCTCTTGATAAAAGTAAAAATCCTTCCAGAGCTTCTTCATCTGTTGCGGTTATATATTCTGCCCTACCTGTTTCTTTTAGATAAGCATGTTCTGGTCCAACCCCCGGATAATCCAGTCCTGCTGATATAGAATGGGTATGCTCTATCTGTCCCCATTCATTCTGTAGGAAATAGCTTTTCATTCCGTGTAAAACACCAACTGAGCCGCCATTTATACTTGCTGCGTGTTGTCCTGTTTCAAGTCCATATCCAGCTGCTTCAACGCCGACAAGACGAACATTTTCATCTTCTATAAATGGATGAAACATTCCTATTGCATTGCTACCGCCACCCACACATGCAACAACTGCATCAGGTAGTCTTCCTTCTATTTCCATAATTTGTTCTTTAGTTTCTCTCCCAATAACAGACTGAAAATCTCTAACTATAACAGGAAATGGGTGGGGTCCCAGTGCCGAGCCAATAACATAGTGAGTTGTTTTTACATTGGTGACCCAATCTCTTAATGCTTCATTTACAGCATCTTTTAATGTTCTACTTCCGGCTTTTACAATTTCAACCTTTGCGCCAAGTAATCTCATCCGGAAAACATTGAGAGCCTGTCTTTCTGCATCTTCTTCTCCCATATAAACAACACATTCAAGACCAAACAGGGATGCTGCTGTTGCAGTTGATACTCCGTGCTGCCCTGCTCCTGTTTCTGCAATTATTCTTTTTTTACCTAATTTTTTAGTAAGTAAAACCTGTCCTAAAGTATTATTAATTTTATGTGCACCTGTATGGAGGAGGTCTTCCCTCTTTAGATATATTTTTGCACCACCTACAGCCTCTGTTAATCTACGGGCAAAATACAAGATGGTGGGTCTTCCAGCATATTCCTGAAGGTAATAAACAAGCTCCCTCTGAAAATCCCCATCATTTTTTATTTTTTCATATTCCCTTTCCAGTTCTTCTAAGGCTGGTATTAATGTTTCAGGTAGAAATTTTCCACCAAACTCTCCAAAATATCCTTTTTCGTCTGGCAGCTTGTATTTCATCTTATTCTCCTTTTATGTCATACAGGAAGTTATTGTCATTGTTATTTTGCAGATTACCTACTATTATATTACCTTCACAGTCTATCATAGGTTCTGTTCCTTTAATAAACAGAATTTTCTTGGCAGGGCAGTTTTCTGTAGCAATTGCTCTGGTTGATAAATCTATTGGAAGGTAATAGGTGTTTGGAGAATGTGTAAATCCTGGAACTTCTTTATCCGTGTGAGCTGTAGCCATAATATCTATCCATATAGGCAGTGCTGCCTTTGAACCGGTCATTTTTCTTCCTATAGTTTTTTTGTAATCGTATCCTACCCATACAACAGTTGTCAGTTTTGTTGAAAATCCTGCAAACCATGCGTCTGTATAATCATTGGTTGTTCCTGTTTTTCCTGCAACAGGAAATCCAAGGATTTTGGCTCTAACTCCTGTTCCTTCCTGAACAACTGCCTGAAGTAAATCAACCATTATAGAGTTTTCATCCTCAGGTACTACTTTCTGACATTGGGGTGTATGCTGATATACAATTTCCCCTCTTGCATCTACAACCTTTTCAATAAAATAAGGGATGCATTTAACACCATTATTTGCAAAGGTTGAGTAAACAGTTGCCATCTCAATAGGGGATACATCAATACTACCCAGAGCAAGTGATGGAACTTTCATAAGTTTTGTTTTAATTCCCATTTTGTATGCCAGGGAAATTACAGGATTGTATCCAACTTCCAGTAGAGTATTGACTGCAGCGGCATTTAAACTTCTTGTAATTGCTTCTCGGACAGTAACTTCACCATTATATTCTTTTTCATAATTTCTTGGGGTCCATTCTTCGCCTTTTTGGGGGTCCCAGATAGAAACAGGTTCATCCCTTACTACCGATATTTCTGTAAATCCATTTAAAATAGCTGCTGTGTAAACTATTGGTTTAAATGAAGAACCTGGCTGCCTTTTTGCCTGAATTGCCCTGTTGAATTTAGATTTTTCAAAATCGTATCCTCCCACGAGGGCTTTTATTGCTCCAGTTTTAGGGTCAACAGATATTGCTGCTGTTTCCAGATAGGGAACAAACTCAAACTGACCATTACCAATATATCTGACATAGATTGGGTAACCTTTTCTGGCTTTTCTAAGTGAACCAAAGAATTTAACTTCTCCGTTTATTTCCCCAAGTTTGAAATAAATTGTATGTTTTTTTATTTTTTCTATAATTCCTATGTATATCCCTTCTGTTTTTAAATCATCCAAGGATTTAATATTCTGCTGATTATATTTATTAGTCATAAACTTTATTTCTTCTGTTGTGAGTTTTGGAAAACCTACACGATACTGCAGGTCTTCAAGGTGGTCTTTAACTATAAAATGCATATCTCTTAAAAGGTCAGGGTCTGCTGTTGTGTATATTTTGTATCCACCTTTATAAAGGGCATCACTACCAAAATGGTTTATGAACCACAACCTAACTGTTTCTGTAAAATAATCATGTATATTTCCTTCATCTGCTTCTGCTGTTTTTAGCTTTATAGGTTGTTGAGAGCATTTTTTGGCAGTTTCAATATCCAGATAACCTTCTTCAACCATAGCCTGTAGAACAGCATTTCTTCTACTTTCTGCCAGTTTTTTATTTTTGTATGGGTCATACTTACTTGGTGCTTTTGGTAAGCCTGCCAGAACTGCAGCTTCGCATATATCAAGCTGCCACACATGTTTTCCAAAATACACCTGAGAAGCAGCTTCAACCCCATAGGCACCATGCCCCAGATATATCTGATTAAGATACATCTCCAGGATTTTATCCTTTGGATATATCTGGTTTAACTTTATAGCAAGAATAATTTCTTTTATTTTTCTTCTGAAACTTCTTTCAGGAGTTAAAAAGAGATTTTTTATAAGCTGCTGTGAAATCGTGCTACCTCCTGCAACTATTCTGCCTGAGGTGATATTTGTAAAAGCGGCTCTAAGAATTCCCCATACATCAATTCCTGGATTTGAGTAAAATGTTCTATCTTCTATGGCTATGAAAGCTTTTTTTACGTGGTCAGGAATTTTATCAATTATTACATATTGCCTTCTTTGAAGAAAAAATTCTGTAATCAGAGAACCATCAGCTGCATAAACCTGGGTTACCTGACTTGGTTTCCAGTTTTCCAGTTGTTTTATATCAGGTAGATTTCTTGAATATGCGTAAAAAATAGCCCCTACAGAAATAATTCCTGCTATAAGTAATACAATTATGAATAATAGTCCGTATTTAATAAATTTAGACAACATTTTCCCCTAAAAATAAAGTTTTTTGAAGAATTTATTTTATACCCTGTGAAAAAATTGTAAAGGGCTACGTTATATTGTTAAAACACTGAAAAATACTGTAAAATAGAAAGGGTTTAATTTTTTATATAGTTGGAGATTTAATGGCGGCGCAGGAAGTAATAACTTTTCAGGATATTATACATACGTTAGAAAAATTCTGGACTGAACATGGATGTATTTTATGGCAGCCTTATGATATAGAGGTTGGTGCAGGAACTATGAACCCTGCAACATTTCTCAGGTCATTGGGCCCAGAAGACTGGAATGTTTGCTATGTTGAGCCGTCCAGAAGACCTAAAGACGGAAGATACGGAGAAAATCCAAACAGACTTCAGCATTACTATCAGTTTCAGGTTATTTTAAAACCGGCACCGGAAAATCCACAGGAGTTATATCTAAAAAGCCTTGAAGCCCTTGGAATAGACCTTACAAAACATGATGTTCGTTTTGTTGAGGATGACTGGGAAAGTCCGACCCTTGGAGCATGGGGACTGGGCTGGGAAGTATGGCTTGATGGAATGGAAATAACCCAGTTTACATATTTCCAGCAGGTTGGCAGTCTGGATTTACCTGTTGTAAGCGTAGAAATAACATATGGCCTTGAAAGGATAGCCATGTATCTCCAGAATGTTGATAGCGTTTATGATATCCTCTGGGGACATGGGCTAAAATACGGAGATATTTATAAAGAAGCAGAACGACAATGGTCTATATACAACTTTGAGCTTGCTGATGTTGATATGTTATTTAAAACATTTGATATGTATGAAAAAGAAGGTTTTAAACTTATAGAACACAATCTTCCTATACCTGCCTATGATTATGCCCTAAAATGCTCCCATATATTTAATCTCCTGGATGCAAGGGGAGCTTTATCTGTAAATGAAAGGGCAAGATTTATAACCCGTGTTAGAAATCTGGCAAGAGAATGTGCTAAAGCCTTTGTAAAACATAGAGAAGAACTTGGATATCCACTTCTAAAAAGGAGCAGGGAAGTATAAATGAAAAATTATTTACTTGAGATAGGAACAGAAGAACTTCCACCAAAAGCTGTCAATGCTGCAATAAAGCATTTTAAGGAAAAATTACCAGAACTTTTTAAAAAATTTTTTGCCTATGATACACCTGAAAATATTGAGATATTTGGAACACCCCGTAGAATTGGATTTATACTGAAAAATCTTAATGAAAAAGAGCCAGACCAGGAAAAAATTTTGATTGGTCCCCCTGCAAAGGTAGCCATTGATAATAAAGGAAAATACACAAAAGCTGCCCTTGCTTTTGCATCCAAAAACAATATTCCAATAGAAGAACTCCAGATAATAGAGAATGAAAAAGGAAAATACATAGGAGCAAAGGTTTTAATACAGGGAAAAGCTGTTTCTGAGTATATAACAGAGGTTATTCCTTCACTTATTTCATCAATTCCATTTCCTAAAACAATGAAATGGAATAACACAGAATATAGATTTTCCAGACCTATAAGATGGATTGTGTCTCTTCTTGATAATGAGGTACTCCCTGTAGAAATAGCCGGAGTAAAAGCAGACAGATATACACATCTACACAGATTTATGACCCAGCCTATTGGTAGAGGAGAAAGAAAAGAAATTCCAGACCCTAACCTTTATATAGAACTAACAAAATTAGGCTATGTTCTTGCAAAATATGAAGAAAGAGAAAAATCAATAAGAACCCAGATAGAAGGTTTCGCCAGAACCTTAGATGCCCAGCCTATTATAGATGAAGAACTACTTGATGAGGTTGTGAACCTTACAGAGTTTCCAGTGGGGATTTTAGGAGATTTTTCTCCTGAATATCTTGTCCTCCCCAAAGAAGTAATAATAACAGTATGTAAAGTTCACCAGAGATACTTTAATTTTGAAAAGGACGGCCAGCTAATACCAAAATTCCTTGCCATTTCCAATACAGCAGTTCCTGACAGGTCTGTAGTTCAACATGGATATGAAAAAGTCTTAACAGCAAGACTTGAAGATGCTCTGTTTTTCTATGAAGAAGACCTAAAGCACAATCTTGAGGATTTTTATCCAAAACTGGAAGGTGTCCAGTTTCACCAGAAACTTGGTTCAATGCTTGAAAAAGTCCAGAGAAATGGAGAATTAGCAAAACTTATAGCAAGAAAAATCTATTTTGATAATATTCGGGATTTGGAAAGGGCAAACAAACTTTCAAAATGTGACCTCCTTACCGAAATGGTCAAAGAGTTTGATGAGCTACAGGGCATAATGGGAATGCACTATGCCGAAAAGCAGGGAGAAAAACCTGAAGTTGCAAGGGCTATATATGACCATTACCTTCCTAAAACCTCCGATGATGAACTACCACAGACAGATATAGGAACAATCCTTGCTTTATCAGATAAACTGGATACAGTGCTTTCTTTCTTATCTATCGGAGAAAAACCAAAAGCAACAGCAGACCCTTACGGCATAAGAAGGAATGCCATAGGAATTGTTAGAATACTTGTTGAGAAACCTGTTGACATTTCCTTAAAGGAAATACTTGAAGATATACAGAAAGAAACTGCAAAAGTAAAAATACTAAAATTCGCTGAGATAAACAAAGAATGGAAAGCCATTTATCAGGAGGAGATAATTCCTGAAGTTTTAGATTTTATAACAGGAAGATTTATTGCCTATATGAAAGAGAAAGGATATGACACAGATATAATAAACTCTGTGGTTGCTTCTGATACAGAATTTAATTTTTACAGAAACTACCTCAAAATTGAAAGTATCCAGAAACTTAAACAAAACCCTGAATTTGAAAATATTATGATTGTTTTTAAAAGAGTTGGGAAAATAATCCCAGAAGGATTTGTTGGACATTTTGAACCTCAGCTTTTACAGCAAGAGGAGGAAAAAGAACTTTATACAAAAGTTAAAGAAGTAGAAGAAGATTTTAATAAAAATATTGAAAATAAAAAATATACTGAGGCTTTAGAAGATTTACTTAAACTGAAACCATACATTGACCGATTTTTTGATAACGTTATGGTTATGGTGGAAGATAAAAAAATTAGAGATAACAGACTTTCTTTAATGGAACTTATTAATAAAATGTTCCAGAAAATAGCAGACTTTACGAAAATAACAACGAATTAAATAACAGGAATAATCAGGAGGATATATTATGTCCGACAGAAAATTGGTAGTCTGGCTTAATGAGGTAGGAATTGAAGATGTTGAGCTTGTCGGTGGAAAAAATGCTTCCCTTGGGGAGATGATAAAAGGTTTATCCCCTATGGGAATAAAAATTCCAATGGGTTATGTAGTTACAGCTGATGCCTACAGGTATTTTATTGAGTATAACAATCTGAAGGAAAAAATCACAGAAGCCTTAAAAGGACTTGACCCAAACAATGTTGAAGACCTTGCAAAAAGAGGTCTTGAAATTAGAGAAATGATAAAAGGTGGAGAATTTCCTGAAGACCTGAAACAGGCCATAATTGATTACTACCATCAACTAAGCCAGATGTATAACCAGCATTATGTTGATGTTGCTGTTCGTTCATCTGCAACAGCAGAAGACCTTCCAGATGCTTCATTTGCAGGACAGCAGGATACATACCTTAACATAAAAGGAGATGAATCTCTCCTGAACGCAGTTAGAAGCTGTTTTGCTTCACTATTTACTGATAGAGCTATTTCCTACAGGGAATCATTTGGTTTTGACCACTTCTCTATTGGCCTTGCTGTCGGTATCCAAAAAATGGTTCGTTCTGACCTTGCTGCAGCAGGAGTGGGATTTTCACTGGATACTGAAAGTGGATTTAAAGATGTTGTCCTGATAACAGGCTCTTATGGACTTGGTGAAATGGTTGTTCAGGGGGCAG
>JALWLQ010000146.1 GCA_027084095.1 Persephonella sp. | reverse complement strand
ATCATTAAACAGCCGAACTATAACATAATCCTCAATTACTTCAATCTGATAGGCATGAACAGGTAAAACTCTTTTTATTCTTTCCTTAAGGGATAAAGCCATATCCTTAGGTAATAAACTGATTGGAGGTAATAATGCAGTTGTTTTTGTGTATTGAAGAACCTTTTCACCCTGAAAATACCACAAAAATTTCATTAATTTTTTTATATCAAGGACAGACATTGAGTACAAAAGAATAAAGAATGTAAGTAGCAGTGACATCAAATCACTGAAGCTTATTAACCAAGCCGGTGCACTGGGACATTCCTCTTTTTTCTTTCTTGGCATTTTTAATCCTTTTTATGAAGCATTTATAACAAATTCAACCCTTCTGTTTTTAGCTCTGCCCTGTGGTGTGTTATTTGGTGCAATGGGTCTGTAAGGACCGTATCCTCTGGCAGCCATATATTTTTCTGGATATCCACACTGCCTAAAAAGTTTTAAAATACTTAAAGCTCTAAGGGCAGAAAGCTCAAGATTTGATTTATACTTGCCACTTCTGATGGGGATGTTATCTGTATGCCCTTCAATTATTACTGTAAAATTAGCTTTCTTGAGACTTTTACATATCTCAAGTATAAGTGGAACTACTTGTGGGTATGGTGCTCCACTTCCAGGTGGAAAAATCTTATCAGTATTTAATCTAAATCTGATAATACTTCCATGCTGGATAACATCAGCATCTATACCAGCTTTTTTTAATTTTTGCTGGATATCAAGCAATGCCTTTGTGAGCATTTTTCTTCTTTTGATTTTTGGATACATATCTGGAAGTTCTACAGGAACGTTGGATTGGTTAAGTAGTTTTTGCTCTAAAAATATTTTTCTACCTCCTAAACTCTCTGTAACACCTTTTATAACCATATGAAATCTTTCTAATGATATTGTTCCCATAGAGAATAGAAGAATAAAAAAGGTTAAAAGTAGTGACATAAGGTCGCCAAAACTTATAAGCCAGCCGGGTATTTTTTTACATTCCTCTTTTTTTTTACGTGCCATTATCCTTCTTCTCCGGCTTTAACGCCAAGTAGAGACATAAGTTTAGCTCTGAGGACGTTAGGGTTAGTTCCACTATTGATAGCCTCTATAGTCAGTATATAACTTTCTTTCATCAGCAGGGACAGGTCTTTGTAATATTTTAGTTTTTTGGATACAGGCACACATAAAACGTTTGCAAGAACAGCACCGTAAAGGGTGGTTATCATAGCAACAGCCATACCGGGACCCAGTGCAGATGGGTCGTTCAGGTTTTGCAGCATCTGGATAAGACCAATCAATGTTCCTATCATCCCGAAAGCTGGAAACAACTCTCCTAACGCTTCCCAGATAGCAACTTCTGTGGATAAATCCTGGTCTATTTTCATAAGGGCTGTATCTGCATTACTTTTAATCTCTTCTATATCTTGACCATCTATCAGCATTCTCATTAAATCCCCAAAAAATGGGTCTTTTTCATAAAAATTGTCTATATCTGATTCCAATGCCAGAATTCCATTTTTTCTGGCTTTGTTAACCACATCAACAAGAAAATCTATATGCTCAACAGGGTCAGGAAGTCCTGGCTTGAATGCTTTCAAAATAGCTTTAAGCCCTGTTATCATCTCTTTAAGAGGATAAGATGCAAGGGATGCTGCAAGTCCTCCACCTACAACTATAAGTAATGAAGGTATATTTACAAAAGCGAGAGGACTTCCACCAAGAGCTATAGAGATTACCAGTAGAAGAAAAGCACCAATAATACCAATAAGTGTGGCTATATCCAAGGTTATCCTCTCTACTCAAATAATTTTAGTCGTCGGTATTCTCTTAATAATTTCTGTTGCTCTGCCTGAACAAACTTTATAATGAAATTCCTGTCACTTCCTTTAAGATTTCCAAATTCTACTCCATAACAGATGTTTTTCCCTGCTTCTCTTATGTTCTTTATAACAGCTTCTACAGGTATTTGTACATCTTCAAACTTAAGTGTTATATGAATTTCTGCTCCTATATTCATTTTTAAATTCCTGGCCTCTCTTATAGGAATACAAAAGCCTAATCCGTCAATACTAATATCGGTTGTTTTGAGCTCTTTTTTTACCTTATTTCCATTAATGTCATAAACAGTTAATACCAGTGGAATTTCTTTTTTTACTCTAAAATCTCTCCTACGTTGGATTTGGAGGAATTTAAATGTATGGGGGATTTTTATTATGTATTTTCCATCTTCTTCAAAAATTTCCTGTACATTACCATCAATCAAATAGACTGCATCATCCTCTCTTATGAACTTTATCTTTACATTATCTCCTTCTTTAAAAGGGAATGGGGGTTTCTGGTCTATTAAATACCAGTACATATATTTTTCATCTTTATCATAAAGAGCTACAGGAAAAGTTCTATTGTGGTAAATAAGATTTCCTGTCTGAAATAGATCTATATCTTTTGTTGATATAAGGGGTATAAATGGGGGTAGTTTATCAAATCCCAGTTTCTTTCTCATATTTTTTATAAGTTTTTCATCAAAATCAGGATTGTCTTCTATATAAGCCTGCACCACCTTTTCAAATGGGGCTTTATATTCAAGAACCAGAAAAGGGTCTTTATGGGTTTTATGAGAGTATTCCCAGAGAATTTCCAGTTCTTTTCGTGTTAAACCATAGGCTTCACCATTTCTGAAAAATAGTCTTTTCATATATCTCTGGGAGATAAATTCCTCAAACTTCTCCCAGAAAAACAGAAAAAAAGCAATTAAAACGAAAATAAGAATTACTATAAAAACTGCTATAAGATTTACATGTTCTATTGTTGTTTTAAATGCGTCAACAACAATATTTACCCTTTCATCCACACTTTACTCCAGACTGGTAAGAAATAGGTTTTTAACTATTTCGTAATTTCCTGAATTTTCTCAACAACTTCCTTTATTATCCAGTCTGGAGTGGATGCTCCTGCTGATACTCCTATATTTTCAGCATTTTCAAACCATTCTGGTTGAAGTTCATCTGCTTTTTCTACATGATATGTGTTTGGATTAAGGGCTTTTGATATCTGGGCAAGTCTTCTGGTATTTCCACTATGTTTTCCACCAATAATAATCATTACATCAACTTCTTTTGCCAGTTTTTTTACCTCTTCCTGACGGACAGATGTAGCATCGCATATTGTATTGAACACCTTGAGCTCTTCAACATTTGAAGCTATATATCCAACGGCTTCTTCAAAGAATTCTTCATTCTGGGTTGTCTGGGCTACAACACCGACTTTATTTCTTTTGGGAAATTTTCTAATAAGGTCTTCCATATTTTCTACAACAATTCCTTTTCCTCCAACCTCTTCAAGATGCCCAAGAATTCCGATAACTTCAGGGTGTCCTTCCTCTCCAATAATAACCACATAATATCCTTCCTCAACAAGCTGACGAACCTTTTCATGGACTTTTTTAACAAATGGACAGGTGGCATCAATAACATTGACACCCAGCTCCTGTAGTTTTCTTTCTGTAGAAGGTGGAACACCATGGGAACGAATTAGAATTGTATCCCCTGCTTTTAATTCATCATAGCTGCCAAGCTCTCTCACATTCAGGCTTTCAAGAAACTGGACAACCTGTTTGTTATGGATTATTGGACCATTTGTGTATGCTTTACCATATTTTTTTCCTGCCTCAATAGCACTATCAACGGCTATCTTAACCCCAAAACAAAATCCTGCTGTTTCTGCAACTTTTATGTTAGCCATACTTATCTCCTCCTATAGCTTTTTAATTTCTTCCATTATATACTCTGCAATTTCCATATATTCTTTATCTTTATCTATTTTCAATGGTTTTCCAAACTTTATTTTAATAGAGCTTTTCCATATTTTTGGAAAGCTGCTTCCCACAGGCATAACAAGGTCTGTTCCTTCTATTCTAACAGGAACAACTTCTCCTGATGTTTTGGATACAAGAAGTCCCACACCACTCTGGGGTTTTCTGAACTGACCTGGTTTTGCCCTTGTTCCTTCAGGGAAAATGCCAATGCAATAGCCATTATTAACCAGTTCTATAGCCTTCTTTAAAGCTCCTATATCCCTTGTTGTTCTTTTTACAGGGATTGCTCCTGCTTTTCTGATAATCCAGCTTAAAACAGGAATTTTGAATAATTCATGTTTTGCCATAAAAAATATGGGTCTTGGGGATATCGTGTTTAGAACAAAAGGGTCAAGATTACTCCTGTGGTTTGCAGCAAGGATACATCCACCTTCCTTTGGAACATTCTCTATCCCTTCTACCGATATCCTAAAGATTAGCCTAAATATCGGCCTTATTAAAAACCAGAGTTTATATCCAAGTTTAGAGTATTCAAAGTTTTCCATTTTTTTAACCCTTTGCCTAAAAATTATATTAATTATCTTTTTTATTTCAAATTCTGCTGGCAGGTATTCTTTATAGGGCAGCTTTCACATACAGGTTTTTTCTTGCAATAATTCTTCCCAAGCTCAACTATAAGTGCATGATACTCTTTGTAAACTTCTAAATCTTGAGGAATATTATCTGTTATTAATTTTTGTAGCTGAGGATATTTAATTTTTGAGCTATTTATAATACCAGCACGATAAAATAATCTTTTTGTATATGCATCAACCACAAAATAAGGTCTATCAAGTCCATAAAGGAGGATACTGTCTGCAGTTTCTTCCCCTATACCCTTTAGGGATAATAAAAAATCCCTTGTTATATCCTCCTTTGGTTTATTTTTAACTGCATTTACAAAATTCTTGATATATCCTGCTTTTTGTCTGTAAAATCCTGCCGGTCTTATCAGTTCTTCAAGTTTTTTTGTTTCCACATCTGCAAGGACATCCCATTCAAGCAGATTTTCCTTTATCAAATTTTCAATAGCTTTTTCAACATTTGACCAGTTTGTATTCTGGGTCAGAATTGCTCCAATGGAAACTTCAAGAAATCTATCTACACCTTGATGAACAGGCCACCAGTTCTGATAACCGAAAGCCTTTAAAAGTTTTTTATAAATAGTAAAAATTTTGTTTTCCATAAGCTAAAAATTTATAATAGTTTTATCCCATATTGCAATATTCAAAATAGAAATAAATTAATGACCTGAACAATTCAAGGAGGTGTTTCTTAGATGGCTGGACATAGTAAATGGCACAATATAAGACACAAAAAAGCAAAACAGGACGCAAAAAGAGGACAGCTTTTTACAAAGCTTCTCAGGGAAATAACAGTTGCAGCAAGACAGGGTGGTGGTGACCCTGAATTTAATCCGAGGCTCAGGATTGCCATTGAAAAGGCTAAAAAAGCAAATATGCCAATTGAGAATATTGAAAGGGCAATCAAAAGAGGAACAGGTGAGTTAGAAGGTGTAAATTACGAAGAGGTTGTTTATGAAGGATACGGCCCTGAAGGTGTTGCTATTATAGTTGAATGTCTTACAGATAACAGAAACAGAACAACATCTGAAGTAAGACACCTGTTTACAAAGCACGGTGGAAACCTTGGTGCATCTGGTTGTGTATCATTCCTGTTTGAAGAAAAAGGGATAATTCTCGTTCCTAAGGACAGTATTTCCGAGGAAGAACTGTTTGAGAAAGCAATAGAAGCAGGTGCAGAAGACCTTATAACCGATGATGAAAACTACTATGAAGTCAGAACCGAACCTAAAGACCTGTATGCTGTTAAGGAAGCCCTTGAGAAAGAAGGAATTACCATAGAAAAAGCAGAAATTACAAGAATTCCAACAACAACTGTTGAAATTAAAGACCCTGAGACAGCACAAAAGCTTCTTAAACTCCTTGATGCTCTTGAAGATAGCGATGATGTTCAAAAAGTTTACTCAAACTTTGAAATGTCAGATGAACTGATAAATCAGGTAGCATGATAAAAGTTCTTGGCATAGACCCGGGGAATTATTCCACCGGGTTTTCTATTTTGATAGGCAAAGGAAACAATTTTAAGGTTGAACATTCAGGAACAATAAAATCCAGAAAAAGACCTGACAATCTTCAAAATATATTTAATAGCTTGCAGGAAATTATTGATAACCATTCTCCAGATGAGATAGCCCTTGAAACTGCATTTTATGGAAAAAATCCCCAGTCATTAATCAGACTTGGGGAGGTAAGAGGTATAATTCTTTTAATCTCTTCAATAAATAATATCCAGTTGTTTGAATACACACCCCAGCAGGTAAAAAATGCTATTACCGGATATGGCTGGTCTAAAAAAGAGGAAGTATCCCTGATGGTAGAGAAAATTCTGGGGGTCAAAACCCAGACCCATGATGAAGCTGATGCTATTGCCGTTGCATTTTGTCATCTTTTATCAAGGGGGAAATAATGATTAACAAAGTTCTGGTAGCAACAACGAATAAAGGAAAATTAAGGGAGTTTAGACAACTTTTATCAAAATATGGAATACAGGTTTTATCCCTTGAGGATATGCCTGAAAAAATTGAAGTAGAAGAGGATAAAGAAACATTTTTAGAAAATGCGATTAAAAAAGCAAAAGAGTATGCCCAGTTTTATAAAATACCTGTTATTGCTGAGGATGCAGGCTTAGAGGTAAAGGCTTTAAATGGATATCCAGGTGTTTACTCTGCAAGATTTTATAATATTGAGTTTGGTGGTAAACAGCCTTTAGAAGAAAATAAGGATAAAACCAATATTAAAAAACTCCTTAGACTTATGGAAGGAGTTGAGAATAGAGAGGCCAGATTTGTCAGTGTTGTTGTTTTTTATAATCCTGAGGATTTTGGCCTGTGGACAGAAGGATACTGCTATGGGAAAATAACGGATAAGCCTATTGGAGATAAAGGCTTTGGATATGACCCGATTTTTATTCCTGAAGGATATTCAGTAACAATGGCACAGCTTACCCCTGAAGAAAAAAACAAAATATCCCATAGAGGAAAGGCAGTTAGAAAATTAGTGGAAAAATTGCAGAAACTCCTTTAAAAGCTTTCATATAAAAACGGTGAAACAGCAACCTTATAGTTAAGTAAGAAGATAGCTATCAAAAACAAAATAGAAGATATTACATAAAATCTATATGGAGGAAGATTTACAATAAACTTCTCCTTTAGCCAGCTATCTACAAAGGCTATTCCAAATCCAAGAATTAATGGAATTATAATATCTGTTCTGAAAACAATAAAAGAAGCCAGCCCTACAGGATTAAAGCCTGTAATCATTGTTACAAAATAATCCTTTAAAGTGGAGATATCTGTAATTGCAAACACAATCCACAAAACAGCAATTAGATTAAATGTCAAAAACCACATTAAATATCTTTTTATTTTGCTATCTTCCTTTAAATCTCTTGTAAAAATTACACCAAGCCCATGGGAAAATCCCCAGATAATATAGTTAAAATAATTCCCATGCCATATTCCGCTCAGGATAAAGGCAATCAATATATTGATATATGTTCTGATTTTTCCTTTTCTATTCCCACCTAATAAATCAATATAAACATAATCCCTTATCCATTGATAAAGTGTGATATGCCATCTTCTCCAGAACTCTCTGAAACTTTTAGATAGATATGGCGACCTGAAATTCTCAGGGAGGTTTATCCCCATAAGCAGAGAGGTTCCCCTTGCTAAATCTGTATATCCTGAAAAATCCAGAAATATATAAGCTGTATAAACATAAATATTCATAAATAACTCCTCACCGCCAAAACCTGCAGGATTTGAAAATACAGCCGAGGAATACTGGAACAGATAATCAGCAAACCATTTTTTGATAATCCCCAGTGCCAGTAAAAATATACCAAAATTCAGCTCATTAAATGTTTTATTCCTGTAATTCCAGTTAACCTGCCTGATAAATTCTTTATATCTAACAAGGGGCCCTGCGAATATCTTAGGAAAATATATAGAATAAAGCAGAAAATCTATCAGGGAAAATTTTGTGAATTTTCCTTTATAAAAATCAACGAACATCGAAATAGTATTCAAGGAAAAATAAGAAAGTCCTACTATCTGTATAAAATAGTTAGGCTCTGTTTTTAGAAAAGGTAGATAATCTTTCATCATAATTAGAGGAATAAGATTTATAACAATAGCAACAATCAAAATAGCTTTACGGATAGAGGGGTTATTATCAAATAAATCCATATTCCTGAGCAACAGGTAGTTAACAGCAATAAGGTTCAAAAATATAAAAAGTGCAGGCAGATTACCTTTTAAAATCAGAAGATAATAAATAAATCCCATAAAAACCTGAAAAAGTTTATAACCTGTAATGCCCTGTCGGGAAAAAAAATAACTTAATAAAAATAACAGGGGAAGTAGCAAAAAAAACAGAAAATTACCAATCCTTAGATGGTCAATACATCCTGTTATCAATTCTTGCATACTATTTCCCATCTGCTCTTAAGTCTATTAAGTATTTTTTCCCAGAGTACCTTATAACCACCTTTTTTAATGGAAGGGTGAATTTTATCCTTTTTGAGAGGTATTTCATCTATGAACTCATCCATTGCAATAGTTCTATCTTTTCCGATAATATCCTCAATTATCTGTTTCAAATTTTCATTTTTTACAGCAGGAACAACCCAGTATATATCTATATTTGGATTAATTTTGTGTATTTTCTTGTAGAACTTTTTAACTGACACAAGCATACTAACCCTGTCCATTTTCCACTGGTTAGCCCCAAGAACAACAAGAAGTAATTTATACTTAGTTTTTTTTAGCTCTCTAAGGAAATCCTTATCAGACATCCATTTATATGTGGTTGTGGAATGGGCAACGAAAAATTTGATATGTTTGAAACAATGTTCCTTCCTTATATGCTTTATATACTCAAGATAAAGACCCTCCCCAAGTGAATCACCAACAACAAGAATACCATCCAGAAATCTCTTACTTTCTGGTCGGATATCAATATTTAGAATGTCAGACAAATTCAGATTTAGTTCAATATTACTATAAGCTTTCATTCTGGTTGTTTCTTCAGGTTTTCCGTCAGAGTTTGATTTTGTTATCACAGTCTTTTTATCATCCAATACGATTTTAGCCAGCTGGACACACCTGTTTGATGGCAGAAGAGGGTCTAATTCAGAATTTTCTACAACCCATGAATAAACAATATTAAGCCATGCTGCCATCAGCACAATGAAAATAAGGAAAATACTTTTATTTTGCATCTACCGTCGGAACTGCTTTTCTCAGTATTATTTGTGCCCAGGTTTTACTGCTTTTTCTATCTGGGTGAACACCATCCCACAAGGAAAAATCATAATATTTAGATAAAATTAGTTCAATATTTTTACTGGAAAACTTTTTTACCAGATACTCATTCAGGTTATTGTCATTGGGTATAGGTGGTGCTACAAGGACAATTTTAGGTGGTTTATTATAATGGCGTGATACTTCTTTGATAAAGTTTATAAGATGGATAAGTTCTATATAAATTTTTTCATTACTTTCCTTATTGTATATATCATTGGTTCCTGTAGATATAACAACAATATCTGGTTTTTTGGTAAGCAGAAAAAACATCAGATTTCCCTTGTAAAGTTCATCCTCAACCCATTTTTCTGTTCGTAATCCTCTTTTAAATGCATACGCACATTCAAATCCTTTTTGAATACAGATTTCTTGAGAAGGCTTCTTTATAGCCTCAATCATACTATCTCCAACAAAAAGAATACTTAGCTTTTTAGGTCTATAGGAAACCGTTCTGGGCTTTACAGTTTTTTGAGATTTGCTTTCTATCTTAGGTTTTATTTTTTCAGTTTTAGGAGAAATAAAAGTTTCTTTTGTTTTCATATCTGATTTAGTATTAGAACTCTTTTGTGCACAGGAAATCATAAAAAAAACAAATGAGTAAATGAGTACAAAATTTATAATTTTTATATTCATTATGAAAATTCCCCCATATATGACCTGCAACGAGTAATTATATACTACAATTTGATTATTTTCCAAAAACTTTTTATACTATTAAGTCTATTTCCTGATATTTTCCTGCAATAAAAAAGGAGGTTTATTATGGCTAAAGTTAAAATGAAAACTAACAAAACAGCTGCAAAAAGATTTAAAGTTACAGCTAAAGGCAAAATAAAGTATTGGAAAGGTGGAGTATCCCACTACAATACTAAGAAAACAAGAAAAAGAAAAAGACAGGGAAGAAAAGCACAATACGTCCCTGAAAATCTCAAGGACAAAGTCGCTGCTTTAATCCCTTATCAAGTGTAAAAGGAGGAAGATAAATGAGAGTAAAAGGACCATCATCTAAAAAGCATAAGAAAAAAATTCTTAAACTTGCAAAAGGTTATTACGGAGCAAAACACCGCTCTTACAGAAGAGCTAAAGAACAGGTTTTAAGGTCTCTCCAGTACGAATACAGAGATAGAAGGCTCAGAAAAAGAGATTTCAGAAAACTCTGGATAACAAGAATTAATGCAGCAGCAAGATTAAACGGCCTTTCTTACAGCCAGTTTATCCATGGGCTCAAGCTTGCAGGTGTTGACCTTAACAGAAAAGTGCTTGCTGATATTGCTGTTACAGACCCAGAAGGATTTGCAAAATTAGCAGAAACTGCAAAATCAGCACTGGCATCAAAATAAGCAGAGGATAAAACTTGAGCCTGAAAGAAGATATTAAAAGCTTAGGAGAAGAGGCAAAAGCCCTTATCCAGAAGGCAACTGACCTGAAGCAGCTCAATGATATAAGGGTAGAGTTTTTAGGCAAAAAAGGTAAGCTAAAAAATATCCTGAAAACTCTGGGGAAACTATCCCCTGAGGAAAGAAAAGAGATAGGTCAGCTTGCCAATAAAATAAAAGAAGAGTTAGAAGAGCTTTTAAAATCTCAGGAAAAAGCTTTAAAGCAAAAAGCTTTAGAGGAAGAACTTCGTAAAGAAAAGATTGATATCACTCTTCCAGTTAGCTGGATAGATATTGGTTCTTCCCATCCTGTTATATCAACATTGATTGAGATTTCGGAAATCTTTATATCTATGGGCTTTTCTGTTGCAGAAGGCCCAGAAGTTGAGAAGGAAGAGTATAACTTCGATATGCTAAATATCCCTAAAGACCATCCGGCCAGGGATATGCAGGATACATTTTTCCTGAACAATGGGGATATTTTAAGAACTCATACATCTCCAGTTCAGGTTAGAACAATGCTTACCAGAAAACCACCAATTGCAATAATTGCACCTGGCCGTGTTTACAGAAAAGATGCAGACCCAACCCACTCACCTATGTTCCATCAGATTGAAGGCTTGCTTGTTGATGAAAATGTAACATTTAGAGACCTGAAAGGTATTCTGAAAATATTTTTAGAATTTGTATTCGGCAAAAACGTAGGCATAAGGTTCAGACCAAGCTATTTCCCATTTACCGAGCCTTCAGCAGAAGTTGATATAAGCTGTACAGTTTGCGGTGGAAAAGGATGTAGAGTTTGCAAAGGAACTGGATGGCTTGAGATACTCGGCTGTGGGATGGTTGACCCTAATGTATTCAAGGCAGTGGGAATTGACCCTGACAAATACTCAGGATTTGCTTTCGGGCTTGGTATAGAAAGGATTGCTATGCTCAAATACAGAATTACCGATATCAGACTACTATTTGAAAACAACATGAGATTTAACCATCAGTTCAAGGGGATAAGATGAGAGTTCCTTATTCATGGATAAAAGAGTTTCTGGATATAGATGAACCTGCGGAGAAAGTAGCAGAAAAACTTAACGAGACAGGTATTGAAACAGTTGTAGAAAAGTTTGGGCAACCGATAAACAACATTGTTGTTGTGAAAATTCTTTCTGTGGAAAAACATCCTGAAAGGGATAAACTCCTTATATGCAAAGCTACAGATGGAAACAGAGAATATCAGATTATAACTGCAGCAAAAAACGTATTTACAGGAGCAAAGACAATACTGGCAAAGGAAGGAGCCACGATAGGTGATATTACTATAAAACCTGTAAAATTCGGCTCTGTCCAATCTGAAGGAATGTTCTTATCCCTTGAGGAATTAGGTCTTGCAGAAAAAGCAGAAGGGGTTCTTATACTTCCTGATGAAGTAAAGGAAGGCACAGACCCAAACAAACTACTTGGACTGGGAGAGGATTATATATTTGAGATTGAGATAACCCCAAATAGAGGAGATGCTCTAAGCGTTAGAGGACTTGCCAGAGAAATAGGGGCTATTTTCGGTATTAAAAGAAAAGAAAAATATCCTGTTGTTTCAATAGCACAGGAAAATCCACCACAGATAGAACTCCAAACAGACAAAGTAAGTAGATACAGAGGAATAGTAATCAAAGGGGTAAAAATCCAGCCTTCTCCATTTGACCTGCAGCTGAAACTTATAAAATGTGGACAAAACCCAATCAATAATGTGGTGGATATCACCAACTATATTCTCCTTCAGGAAGGGCAACCTTTACATGCCTTTGATTTAAAAAAGATTAAAGGCAAAGTTATAGTTCGAAATGCCAAAGAAGGAGAAACAATTATCACCCTTGACGGAGAAGAGAGGAAACTAACAGCTGAAGATATTGTAATAGCAGATGAAGAAAAACCAATTGCAATAGCCGGTGTAATCGG
>JALWLQ010000145.1 GCA_027084095.1 Persephonella sp. | reverse complement strand
AGAGCAGTTGCAAGAAAACCTGATGTTCTACTTCTGGACGAGCCATTATCAGCACTTGATATGGATATGAGAAGAAAACTTCAAGAAGAACTTATAAAAATTCATAATGAGTTTAATCTCACAACAATTATGGTCAGTCATGATTTTTCAGAGATATTCCGTTTATCAGAAAAGGTTTTTGTTCTTGAAAATGGCAAAATAATTAAATCCGGTGCTCCTGATGAGATATTTATTCAGGAACGGATAAGTGGAAAGTTCAGATTTTCAGGGGAAATTATCCAAATCAAACAAGATGAAACTGTCTATATAGTATCTGTCTTAGTGGGAAATAATGTGGTCAGGGTCATTGCAGACCCTGATGAGATAGAAGGTTTAAAAATAGGCGATAAAGTAGTTGTTGTATCCAAAGCATTTAATCCATTTATCCTAAAGGTATAAGAGAACTTATTGCCTCAAGGGAGTTAGTTAGTAGAAGTATTCCAACGAATATCAGAAGCAATCCACCGACTATTTCAATAACAAGGAAATACTTCCTCATAAAATTGAAAAATCTGAAAAACTGATTAATAGCCATTGCCGTCAGTATAAAAGGAATTCCCAGTCCCATTGAAAATGCAAAAAGCAAAACAACTCCTTGCATAACTGTTTCCTGCTGAGAAGCATAAAGCAGAATTGCCCCTAAAACAGGTCCAATACACGGTGTCCAGCCAAAAGCAAAAGCAACACCTACAATAAATGCTCCTATAATACCTGCAGGTTTTCTTTTAACCTCTGTGGTTTTCTGCTGATATAAGACCTGGTATGCACCTGTAAAATAAAAAATCAGTAAAGCTATTGCTATTACAGGCAAAAGCCAGAAATCATTCAGAAAATCCTTTGTTCTGAAATACCCATATCCATACAAAACAATGGAAATTCCAAATATTGCAAATAACCACTCTTTTGCCCTTTTTGACTGGAATACTCCTGTAAAATGAACACCAAGAAGTATCACCAGGACAGCTGCAATTTTTGAGATAATCAGTTTATATTCCTGCAAAATCTGACCGATAAACGTAGAAGCAGCCCCCAGAGCAGTAAACACTATAGAGAACCCAATAACAAATGCTATAGCAGAGTAAACAACATTCCAGTCTATTTTTTTGTTTTCATTTGCACTTATCTGAGCTGCTGATACACCGGAAATATAGGCAATATAACCGGGAATAATAGGAAGAACACAGGGAGATAAAAATGCAATTATCCCTGCCAGAAAAGCAGCTCCTATGGAAACACTTTCAACCATCTCTTTTCTCCTTAAGAAATTTTTGTATCAGGCTTTCAAGATATTTCTCATCATTAGTGCCATACAGAATTTTCCCTACACTTAAATCCTTTCGTAAAATATATGTTACAGGTACACCATACACTCTATATTTAGACTTTACATATCTATTTCCTATTAGCACAGGAATTTGTATATTTAAATCTTCTTTAACTTTTTTTATTTCCCTTAAATCCTTAGTATCTAACACCACTGCATAAAATTTTACACCTTTATCTTTATATTTTTTGTATAACCTGTTTACTACCGGTAATTCTTCTTTACAGGAGCCACAGGTTGTAGTCCAGAATACAAGATAAACAACATTTCCTTTTAGACTTTCCAGTGTTATAACTTTACCATTTTCATCTTTTAAGGAAAAATTATAGGGTTTTACTCCTTTTGAGAATGAAATACCTGTTATAAAAACCGTTAAGAACAATCCCCAAATAAGTCTTTTATACATGATTAAACCCATACCATAATTGTATTTATTTATTTAAAATACTTTTGTATCAAAAACCTGATTATGTTTTCAATCATAAGGGGTGGAAAATGGAAAGAATAACGCTAAAAGTTCAAAGATTTGATGGTAATAAACAATGGATAGATGAATACCAGATTGATATAGATGACAGAACCACAATTATAGAAGCCCTAATGAGAATACATGATACACAAGACCCATCTCTTTCTTTCAGAGTTCAATGCAGGGCTGCAATATGCGGAACCTGCGGAGTAAAAATAAACAATGAAAAGCATGTTCTCGCCTGCAAAACAAAAATAAAAGAACACCTACAAGATGGAGAAATATTAATCCAGCCCCTTTCCAATATGCCTGTTATAAAAGACCTTGTTGTTGAACATAAAGAGTTTTTAGGCAAGTTAAAGGATGCAAAAGCATGGTTTGAACCCCAAGAAGAATTCCAGCCTGTATATCCAGAGGACTTACAGAAATTTGATAAGGAAACTGATTGTATTCTTTGTGGTATTTGTTATTCCATTTGTCCGGTATTTGAGATGGATAAAGATTTTGGAGGTCCAATAAATTTTGTTAAGATTTTCCGTTTCTGGAAAGATAAGAATGATGCTTTAAAAGACCAGCGTATAGTAATTGCAGACCAGAACCATATAACAAGCTGTGTCCATTGTAAATACTGCACATTTTCCTGTCCAAAACAAATTCCAGTTGAACAGGATATAATGCAGATTGAGTTTTACGGCAAGCAAAAAGGCATTATAAAGCAGCAACAGGAAGGGTTTGGTGGATTTTCTACACCTTTTGGATTTTAATCATTTCCCTGTTATATATTTTTCCCTGAAAAGAAGAAGCATATTATCTATCATTACGACGATAATAGGGGCAAGAAATAGTCCGATAAAACCAAATAGTTTTAGGCCTCCCAGTATGGCAAAAACCAGTATCATGGGATGAATATTTGTTTTATCACCGATAACAACAGGCTTGATTATATTATCTATGGTGCTTATAACAAATGTTCCATATAAGGCAAATAAGAATGCTGTTATAAAGCCTTTTGAAAACAGGGTATAAATAGCCACTGGCACCCATACAAGAGAAGCACCACCTATTGGAATAAATGCTGCCAGAAATGTGATAAAAGCCCAAAAATAACTCATTTCCAGACCAAGAGCAAAATATCCAATAAAGGACAAAATCCCTTGAGCTATAGCAGTTAAAACAGAACCTAAAACAACTCCCTGAATTGCCCTGTAGCTTT
>JALWLQ010000144.1 GCA_027084095.1 Persephonella sp. | reverse complement strand
CCAAGAATTCCACCTGTTGAAGAAATGCTGGAAATTGCAGAAAGAACTGTTCAGGTTATAGACAAAAACCTAATCTGGATTAACCCTGACTGTGGACTTAAAACAAGGCAGTGGGAAGAAGTTATCCCAGCATTGAAAAATATGGTTGAAACTGCGAAAATATTAAGAGCAAAATATGGGGATAAATACGAATGGTAAAAAGAGGGGGGGCTAAAAAGTCCCCTTTTTTATTTGAGGTGAAAGTATGAAAAAGAAAATACTGTTGATATTAATTCCTAATATAGTTTTTGCTTCTGAAAATAAATTAACCATTGGATTTGGTTATCTGGATTTTGAAAAGTCTGCAGTTAAAAGATTTGGATATCTAACCCAAATAGGATATAACACATCTCTTGATAATAGTCATACCCTTTTATTTCATTATCAACAAGCAGATATAAAAACCACAAATAGGGTAAAAGAAAATTTGCATATTAAAAAATATTTTAGTGGCTATATTTTTAACAAAAACAAAAAGAAATTTATTCTTAGTTTCTTGTATGTAAAAGATACTGTATTAAAAGAAGCCAGCGATATCAAAGTTATTGGAGCAGGCTTAGGTTATAAAAACCTAATTGCAAAACAATACTTCGAAAAGTTTAAAAGATTTAATGTATACCAGACAGACCTAAAATATACTTTCTCCCTGCTTAATTTTAAAACCCAGATAATAGGTAAATATATTCACATCCCAGAAAAAAAGAGTATTGCCAAAAAAGCAAAAAGTAATTATCTGACATTGGGATTAATAGTTAACAAAAGATATAAAAACCTGTATGGAATGATAGGAGCTTTTACAGGAAAAAGGATTTTTAGTATTATGAAGGATGGGAAAACCCTTCAGCATCATCCTATGGAATTTTCATATTCTTTATCTATAAAAGCTGGTAAGAAAGTAAAACACGGAGATATATTTGTATCCTTTATGTATTCAAAAGCAAAAGAACTGCCCTTTAACAATCCTAATGTAAAAATAAAGAATATTTCTGCAGGATACAATCTGGTTTTTTAAAATTTCATAGGTATAACAGGACCCCAAAAAAGATAAATTTTCTTTTACTTTTTATTCAAAATATAAGACAACACCATCTAAATCACGGATAATTCTCCCTTTTAATTCTCTATTCTTTTCCATTGATAGTATTTCTGCTATCTTATCAATAAACAGTCCATCATCTACAGCATAAATGATATTTTCCTTTAGAATTCTTATCATATTATCCATAAAATCCTCATCAGATAAAGAGATAACAATGGAATTTCCATTTTCTCTAATACACCTTTCTTTGCATTGGAGAAAAGTTTTAACAATTAAATCTTCCAGACAAACCTTAAGAGTTTCGCTTTCCATATCCTTTCCCTCAAAATTATTGACTTTTATTAATTTATAATTAAAGACAAAGTAGTATGAATTTAATAATTATGATAAAGCTTATTTTTTAGGAGGCAACATAATGAATTCTTCAACTTAAGAAATATGGTATGATTTGAAATTAATAAATTAAAATTTGATGCACTAAGCATCGGGAAAAATCATGGCGACACGGACTTTAGAAGATGCTCTAAATATTATTGAGTTGCTTAGAAAAAAATATTCTCTGGGTGTATCAGAACTAAGTAAGGAATTAAAACTCAACAAAAACAAAGTCTTTAGAATTTTAACAACTCTTGAGCTTAAAGGTATTGTTGAACTTAATCCCGAAACAGGTAAATATAAACTTGGAATGAACCTGATTAAATTAGAAGATGCCTATATAAAAAGTCAAGATTTCATAAAAGTAGCAAGGCCAGTACTAAGAAGCCTTAGGAAAGAAATAAATGAAACCATATATATGGCAATCCAGCATAAAAAAGATGTTATTTATATTTATGAGGAGCCAGCGAGAAAAGGGGTGGTTGTAAATTCACGACTTGCTCAAAGATTTAAAGCACACAAAACCGCAGCAGGAAAGGTTCTCAGAAAGGCTAAGAAGGAAATAGGATTTCCAATGGAAAAAACAATACTTCCTGAGGAAGAGATAATAGAGATAGCAAGTATAGTAAGAGATGAATTTTATAATCCCATTGCAGCCATTTCGGTAATAGCACCCATACATAGAGTAAACCAAGGAAAAGAAAAAATAATAGAGGAAAAACTGATATCATCTGCTGAAGAAATTACTGAACTTTTAGCTCCTGCATTTTCTTTAGACTGATAGGCTCAGTTTCTTTAAACTCTCATGTATAGTCCATTTTTACTTTTTCTCTCAAAAATCAAACACTGTTTGATTTTTAGAAAAGCATAAAAAATTATTTTTTTGAAAATTTGCTTCTTAGGACAAAATCAAACGACGTTATACATATAAGTGATTGAAAAATATTGATGTTTTAGAAGAGTGATTTATTAAAAATTTTTTGACAAGGTATCTCTAAATTTGTATGTTTTTTTTCAAACAATGTTTTATAACAACAGAAGGAGGGTCACCATGAAAAAACTATCACTAAAAGCTTTAGTCCCAGCAGTTCTTCTTGCTTCAACTCTTACAACTTCACCGGCAAATGCTATTGCAAAGTTTAAGATTAATGAAGAAAGCAATGTATGGATAAGCCTTCTTTTGCAATTAAGGGGCGAATGGATAGAGAACGGACAGGCTGATGGTTCAGGATGGAGAAGTGATTTTTATATCAGGAGAGCCAGGATTTTATTTGGTGGAACAATAAACAGATATGTTGACTTCTTTGTTGAAACAGATAATCCCAATATGGGAAAGGATGTTCCTATAAAAGATAATGATGGAAATATTATTGGATATAAATCAAACAACGACACAAAAACTTTCATACAGGATGCCTGGATAAGACTAAAGTTTGCTAAAGAGTTTAATATTGTAATGGGTCAGATATTACTTCCATTTTCACATAATAATGCAACTGGAGCCACCTCTTTATTAGGGGTTGAATATAACCTTACCGTTGTAAAATTTCCACCTACCAGTAATTTTGTCTGGAGGGATTATGGTGTTGAGATTATGGGGCTGA
>JALWLQ010000143.1 GCA_027084095.1 Persephonella sp. | reverse complement strand
TTTTTTTACCTCCTTATGCAAATGCGAATAATTTGCATTTATTAAAACATAATAAAATTTCAAATGCAAATCATTTGCAAAAAAATGTGTTGATTATATTTTTATAATTGGTGATGGTAAAATATTTAAATTAAATTTTGAGGGTATGTATGGCTAAATTAAATATTCCCAAGGGCTACAGAAAGACGAAACAAAGGGAAGCAATACTTAATGTTTTAGAAAAGGCTGAGTATCCGATAACGGCCGAGCATATATTCATGGAATTGAAAAATCAGGGAATAGATGTAAGCCTTTCCACTGTTTATAGAAATCTGGAAATGTTAACCAAGGAAGGCCTTGTTGTTAAATCCTATATGATGAATGAGGATAAAGCCCGTTTTGCACTCCCAGATAAAAAGAATTACCTTGTCTGTGAAAAATGTGGAAAAATCGTAATTATTGATAACTGCCCCTTTGACAAGTTCAAAGAAGAACTTATAGAAGTCCATGGATTTGATATTACAGGACACTCCATTGAAGTTTATGGTATCTGTCCAGAATGTCAGAAAAAGAAATAAAAAAATTCATTGATGAGGCTTACAAAGAGGCTCTCAAAGCATACTCTAAAGACGAAGTCCCTGTTGGTGCAGTAATTGTTAAAGATGGAAAAATCATAGGCAGAGGACATAATCTTAGAGTTTCGGAGAACAATGCTTTGCTACATGCAGAAATAGTTGCCATTCAGAATGCCTGTAAAAATATAAATAACTGGCGTTTAGATGGTGCAACCTTGATTGTAACCAACGAACCCTGTGTTATGTGCACAGGGGCAATAATGCAGGCACGTATCAGTGAAGTCATTTTTTGCTCCCTTAATCAAAAAATGGGTGCTATCTTGAGTAATCTGAATATCTTAGATTATAATAATATAACCTTTAAAGTTAAATATAAGTATGAACCAGACGAAAAATGTTCAAAAATACTAACAGATTATTTCAAGCATAAACGGGGGAGGAATATTGAAGAAAATACTTTTAATTCTATTTATAATAACGGTAGCCCTTCTTGATGCATATCTTGCCAAAGAGCTTTTACTTGACCCTATTTCCAGACAGTTTGCCAACTACCAAAATCAATCAAAGAGTGTATCAGAGCACAATACACAACATGATATAATCAAAGAAATTATAAAAAAAGCAGAAGAAGAGATTACATTTGCTGACCAAAACACCCAGGAAACCATACAGCCTGCTCAAAAAACAGTAGTATCTCCAGCTAAAACTACTGATACATTACTAATGGCTCAAGAATTTACAAGAATGAGGGAAAAGCCCGATATCAAGTCAAAAGTTATAGCTATTGTCAGGAAAGGTGCTGTTGTTAGAGTTATAGACCAGAAAGGTAGATATTGGAAAAAAATTATTTACAAATCTGGTGGAGATGTGTATGAAGGATGGGTGGATGGTAGATTTTTTAAACCAAAAAAGTCTCAATAATATCTCTTAATACCTGTTCTATTTTTTTATCTTTTACAGGAATTGTAATTGTTATACCGTTTTTATCCATCACAATACCTATTCTGAAATACTGCTCTCCTTTTATTACTTCCATTGCTAAAACTTTTGGAAAACTGCCTTTCTTCTCCATCATATCTATAGTTTTTATAACACTAAAACCATTTTCCTCAAGGGAGCCTTTCAATTTCTGTAAAAATTCCTCAAGGTTATAAGTTTTAAAATTTTTTGTAATCATGCCGGCACCTGCATTGTTAAACAATGGAATGCTCCAAGTCCAACCACTATATCATAGGCATAAAGTCCAACAACCCTTCTATCAGGAAAAATCTTTTGAATAATATCAAGAGCAACCTCATCCTGTTTACAGTTATACACTGGCACTATCACATATTTATTTGTTATATAGAAATTTGCGTAAGAAGCTGGAAGTCTTTCCTTTTCATCTTTGTCTGGATATCTGTAATAGACAGGGTCAGGCATAGGAAGAGTAATTATTTTGAATGGTTTTCCTGAGGTATCTGTAAAACTTTTTAGACGGTTAAAATTTTCCATCAGAGGTTCATAATTTGGGTCAGATTTATCTCTTTCTATTGCTGTCAAGATTGTATCTTCCTTTACAAATCTGGTTATATCATCCACATGGCCATCTGTATCATCTCCAACAATTCCTTCACCAAGCCACAGTATTTTTTCAACACCAAGATATTTTTTTAGCGCTTTTTCTATCTCTTCCTTACTCATATCAGGATTTCTGTTTGGATTTAGCAAACAACTTTCTGTGGTTATTAAACAACCTTTACCGTTTATATCAATTGAGCCGCCTTCCAGAACCATATCAATATCTATTCTATCTATTCTTAGGAACTCTGTTATTTTTCTGCCTGCTTCATCATCAAGCTGGTATGGATACTTATTCCCCCATGCATTAAATCTGAATTTTAGAGCCTTTATCTGACTGTTTTTAACAAAAATAGGGCAGTAATCTCTGCACCATGCATCGTTAGTGGGATTTATAAATATCTGGATATTTTTCTGGTTTGCATCTGCCTTTTTTAGTTTATTTTCAAGTTCTTCCTTTGTATTTTCGTCATTAACATTTATAAAAACTTTTTCTCCTTCTGCTATTAGCTTAACCATCTGAACAAAGGTATTTTTTGCATTTTCCAGTCTATCAAAAAAAGTTTCATAAGCCTGCGGATATGTAGTGATTGTTCCATAGTGTCTTTCCCATTCTGCAGGAACTCTATATTTTTCCATAAAACCCCCTTTGAAATTGTTAGAGGATATATTTTACAATAACCTGATGAAAAGGATTTCCTTTACAGTCTTTGCAATATGGATTGCTGGCTATCTAATAGGATTTTATGTTTTTAAGTATTTCCCCATTGAAAATCCAGTATTTTTCTCTTCAAACGGAATAGTAATTGACCTGAAAGTGTTGTTTTCTTTTATACTCCAGCTTATTGCTATAACCGTTTATTTTGTTTCTTTCCAGAAGGAAAAATTCAAAGATGCATTTTTAAGGGCTTTTGTGTTTAATGCTTTGATATACTTTGTTTATTTCTTAATGGTTTACAGGGTGCAGGGAGT
>JALWLQ010000142.1 GCA_027084095.1 Persephonella sp. | reverse complement strand
TAGATGATACAGGTTTATATGTGGGAGTTGCTTACTGGATAGATGGTATTAGGGCAAATATAAAAGCTGAATATGAGTTTGATGGAGGAGATGGAAAAGACCAGGATGTATTTACATTACAGGCACAGATATTATTCTAAAAATTTATTTATAAACAAGCTGACCTAAAGAAAGTCCTCCATCATTTGGGGGGACTTTCTGATGGATAATTATTTCAATTTTTTCTTCTTCAGATAACTGAGTAATTTTTTCTGTTAGAGGTTTATTTTGGAATACACCTCCTGATAAACCAAGTTTCAGACCTTTTCCATTTTTTTTATAAACTTCTATGACTATATGGGCTAATGTGTTTATAAATCTGGATATTTTTACTGGAGTATCTGATTTATCCTGTATAATTTCTTGAAAAATCGACTTCCAGTTAACAGTTTCTTTTATTTCAAACGGATAAAAATCCTTTACATTCCAGTCATAAAAATTTTCCATTATCATTCCTGATTGTCCTTCATAAGATAAAATCTGTCTTATATCCAAAATAGAAGCTACTGCATCAAAAAGTCTTCCTATGGAAGAAGATAAGGGGGAGTTCAAACCTTTTTCCCATGTTTTATATAATAGTTCTAACTCTTTTTCTTTAAAAGCCCCTGTAGTTGCGATATCTGGTAAATCTTTTCCAAAAATTTCAAATAAAAGTGATAGGGCAACCCGACGAGGCTCTTTTACTGCTTTTTCTCCACCTATAAGCCTAAAATAATCAAAATGACAGACCCTCTTATATCCTTTGTAATCAGCAATCAAAAACTCACCACCCCATAGATTTCCATCCTCTCCATATCCTGTTCCATCCCAACAAACAGCAAATATAGGTTCGTCTTCTATCTGATTTTCTACCATTAAGGAAAGTGCATGGGCATAATGGTGCTGGATTTGGACTAATGGAATATTATTTTTTTGGGAAAATTCTTTTGCCCATTGTGTAGAGTGGTATCTGGGGTGCAAATCTGCAATCACAACCTCAGGTGCAAAATCATAAAGCTCAAAAAATGAATAAATTATCTCCTCAAAATTTCTGCATGCATCAATAGTCTCTAAATCTCCAATATGCTGGCTTAAAAAAGCTTTGTTATCAAATCCAATGGCTATGGTATTTTTTTGATGTCCTCCAACAGCAAGAACTTTTTTATTTAGATTAAACGGCAGGCTTACTGGTAAAGGAGCATATCCCCTTGAACGTCTGATAAAGGAAATTTTTTTGTTAATTATCCGAACTACGCTATCATCAACACGATTTTTGATATCTCTGTTATGGGTTAGTATGTAATCTGTGAAAATTGATAGTTTTTCAAATGCTTCTTCATTGTCTTTGACTATAGGCTCGTCTGAGAGGTTTGCAGAAGTCATAACAAGTGGCTTTCCAAAATCATTTAATAAAAGATGGTGAAGGGGAGAGTAAGGCAGAAAAACACCAATTCTATCCAAATAAGGTGCTACTTCTTTGCTTAAATCTGTATTTTCTTTTGATTTAACAACTACTATTGGTTTTTCAGGGGATAGTATAATGGCTTCTTCAAAGGGAGTAATTTCTGCATACTCTTTTATCTGATTAATATCCCTAAACATTATTGCAAATGGCTTTTCACCTCTTTTTTTTCTTTCTCTAAGGATTTTTATGGCTTTATCATTTGTTGCGTCGCAAACTAAATGAAATCCTCCTATTCCTTTAATTGCAAGGATTTTTCCTTGTTTAAGAAGCTCTATCGTATCTTTCAAAGCCTGCTCTTTTTCGCTCACAAACTGTTTATCTGATGTATAAAGGGTTATGTGGGGTCCACAAACAGGGCAGGCGTTAGGTTGGGCGTGAAATCTTCTGTTTGATGGGTCTTTATACTCTTTTTCACATTCAGGACACATTTTGAACTTTTTCATAGTGGTATTAGGTCTGTCATAAGGCAGTTTCTCAATTATGGTGAAACGGGGGCCACAATTTGTGCAGTTAATAAATGGATATCTGTATCGCCTGTCTTTTGGGTCATTTAGTTCCTTTAAACATTCATCACAGGTTGATATATCAGGGAGAATAAAAACTTCTTTTCTCCCTTTTGTGTCTGATTTTCTGATTTCAAAATCTTTAAAGTTTGATAAGGGTAGCTCTTCTATTTCCTGAGAAAATATATGGGCAAGTGGAGGTTTTTCTGTTTGAAGGGATATTAAGAATTGGTTAATGTTTTTTCCTTCTCCTTCTATTTCTATTATAACTCCATATGTGTCATTTATTACATAGCCGTGAAGGTTATATCTCTTTGCAAGATTATAAACAAAAGGTCTAAATCCTACTCCTTGAACAGCACCTGTAAGATGGATTTTAATATGTTTTACCATTCCTTACTTTTTTCGGGTTTCGTAGCATAAACAGTTCATTATTTTATAATAATCCTTCCACAAACCTTTCCTTTTTTTCTTGGCTTCGGCAAGTAAGTTTTCCAGATATTTAGGATATTTCTTTTTTGTATATATACAGGCATATCCGTCTTTAATTACTTCTTCGTTATAAAGTTCTCCCTTTTTATTCCATATAAGAGCCAGATATCTTTTGAAACTCCCTTGTCCTTCAATTTTTACTTTTACCTGGTCTTTTACATGGAAATTTCTTTTAGCGTAAGCTGTAGCTTTTTGACCTAACTCTCTCATTTTTCGTTTGGAAACATTGCACTTATCGGCATCATTTAAAAGTTTGTATCCTTCGCTTTTTTCTGGAGTGTCTATCCATAAAAGTCTTAACTTTGCTTTTTGACCATTTATGTTGACAGTTATAGTATCGCCATCAGATACTTTTGTTATACGTGCAATATATTCACCGGGTGTTAATTTTGCTGATTTTTCAGAAAGACTTTTTTGGGATTTGTCTGTATCTGGAAATTTTTTTTCTATTAAGTAGCCTGCAATAGCAATAACAACTGCGACTATTATAGAAAGAGTGCTTTTTTTCTTCATCTTTCCCCCCAAATTCTGTAATATAAAATACAAATCATACTTCCATTTCCAGACTTAGTAAATACATATCCTCCCCATCTATGATATGTAAGTTATAACTATTACAGAAAGGACATATAAATTTATTGTTTTCTATAGTAAATTCCTTTTTACAATCTTCACATTTTGCTATTATATCCTGAATAATCATTTCAAGCTCTGCGTTATTACAGATTGTTTTTTCCTTAAATGTATCAAATGCAACTTTTAAAAGATGAGGTTCAATTCCTGATAGTTTTCCAATTTTTACAACTACTTTGGAAACAGAAGTTGCATTATTCTGTCTTGCGTTCCTTTCTACTATTTCTATTAAACTTTGGACTACAGAAAACTCGTGCATTTCTCTAACCTGATACTATTAAAATAATGTTGAAAAGGTAAATATAATTCTGTACTTTTCCTTTCCTTCGGCTCCTTGTTGTAAATTTTCTTCGTTTAGGTCTGTCCATGATGGTATTTTAACACCAAAACCTACACTTATAGTTCTATAGTAAGCTCTAATTCCGTAGAGGGTATATATTATTTTTCCTCCTGTTCCTTTTAGTCCTACTCCATTTTCTTTATCTCTTCCAAGATTTAAGTAATTGATTTCAAAATCAGTATCTAACCTAAATTGTTTTTTCTCTAAAGTTAAAATACGATATGTTAGAGCAGTGTCTATCCTAAATTCATCGCCAAATTTGTACTTTGTTCCGTCGTCATATGTGTATTCAAAGAATTTAAGGTAATTTGTGTCAAATATAAATGTTAAATTTTCTGTAAACTGTTTAGTTGTGGTGTATCCTAATGTTATGGTGGGTTTTCCAAAACCCAGAGACATGCCAGGGTCTATATTGCCATTCACATCTCTGATATTCGGGTCGCCGGTGGGGACGGTAAAACCTCCATAAATTGTGAAATGCCAGTCCATCAGGTCATCAAGACTTTCTGTTTCTGGTATTAGTAGAAAGCCATCATCATATTTGAAGCCTAAAACAGCCATCAGGGAGATATCTGCAAAGCCACTTGTGTTAAAAGAATTGTTTTCAAGCTTTTTTATGTAGTAAGGAACGAAAAGATATAAAGAAAGGTAAGATTTTACTCCATATCCCAGTCCATACATCCAGAAGGTATAACTTTCTGTTTCGTCATCTCTTTGGGGAGTGTATTTTTTAAATTTTGCGTAATCTAACTTCAGATATCCTAAGAATTTATCCTCTGGTAAAGTTAAAGAGGAAGATGTTTCAAGAGGTGAACCGGGACCTTCAAGACCAGCAGCTCCTAAGGATGCAACACCATGATGGGCATTTGAGTTTTTAGGTAAAAAAAGTAGAAGTAGGAAGAAAAATAATAAACTAATCTGCTTTTTCAATCTTTTCCCTCCTGATTGAAAGATAAAAAAGTAAGTACACAGAAAGGATTATTAAAACTCCGATAAAAATTTTTAATAAATAGCTAAATTGTTGTGGGTTTTCATGGATAGTGGAAATATTGTTTATATGTATCTTTTTTATTATTCCGTGTCCATCTTCTGAGAATGCTTTTATCGTCCAGTTACCAGTTCTGTCTGGTATAAAAATTACTCTCCCATACTGGTCTGTTCTTCCTACTTGATAGGGAACTTTAATGTTGTCAGGAGAATAAATCTCATATTTTTCATAAGAAAATGGAGTTCCATCAGCAAAAAAGATTTTGATTACTATTGCTTTTTGATTATTAACGGAATATTGGACGCTATGGGCAAAGGAAAAATTTAATACCAGTAAAAATGCAAGTATAAAGTTCACCATGGTATTACTTCACCTCAAAGTTTAAAGTGGTGGTATATATGATTTCATCTTTTTTTTCAGAATTTGTTTTCTCTTTCAGAGTTGCTTCTATTAATTGTAGGCCTTTATGTTTTATTCTTATGTTTATTCTTCCGTTTTTATCTGTTAATCCTCTGAACTTTCCATCATAGGCTACAGAAACATTTTTTATGGGTTTACCTTTAAATGTTATAAGTAATCTTAATTTGTCTCCTTCCTTTACATTGAAAGGATTGTTAATTGGGATTATATCTAATTTTTGAGAAAAGGGTTTTTGCAGATTGTTATTCCACAGATTTATTCTTTTTACACTTTCATAAGAAAGCCAGCTTTTTATTGGAGTTGCTACCTGATTTTTAGGTTTATTTACAGTTCCATAGGGTGTTTTAGTCCAGTATCCTGTGGAGATATGAACATATATTAGGGCACAGTTATCTTTTATCTTTAGAGGATATTCTTTTCTAAGTTTAATCTTGATTTCATTTCCATCTTTATTTATGCACTGTACGGATATAATATTGTCAGGATTATATTCTATAATTTTTTCCCCTTTGTGAGAGGAAAGCTTATGCCCATAATAGAGAATATAATTGTCTTCTGACTTTTCTATCCATAAATCGTGTGCCTGTATCTTTAGAGATAGTAATAGCAAAAGAATTAATACCTTTTTCACCGTATTAACTCCTGTAAAGATTTCTATACTATATTTTAATAATAACTGAATATTCATTCAATATTTTAGGATAAAAACAGAAAAAGTTCAGCATTCTCATTGAAATTGTATCTATCCTGATATTATCCTTTTCTTTCTTTTAATGATGTGAACCACCATACCTTATATAAAGCTGGAAAATCGTTAAACCCAGATAGAAAATTATTATAAGAGATGAAAATATATATACCACTAATTTCTTTGAACCTTTTATTTCAAAAAAGTTTAACCTCTTCCACATTATGAAACCACTCCAAAATGCTGCTATAAACGGAAATATATAAAATATTCTGAGCCAAGTGTCTTTTCGGCTGGCAAGAGGTTCAACTTTTATATCCAGGAAAAAAGCCTGGGAAAATCCGTTAATAATTTCATGGTAGTAATGGGTAAAGAAGAAATGGGTTACATGGGATAAACTTCCTATTATCATAAGAGGTGCAAGAGCATAACCTAAGTTCAGGAATACTTCTTTGAAAGGTTTTTTAATTAGTCTGGAAGCAATATAAAAACCTCCTAATACCAGTGTAAGAGTAATAGATACAGCCATTACAAGTGCTACTAAACCTGTCCAGTCAAAAGGTTTTCCGATACCTGTTGTTGTTTCAAGCCATTTTCCTATATTTATCCATGGAAGTTCATCTCTTATAGGAGAATGTCCCAATCCGTGATGAAATCTCATTGTTATAGTAATAACGGCAAGAAGAATTATATAAATCCATATTTCCCAGCTGTTTGGTTTTTTCATTTTTGAGAATAAGGAGTGGGACCATTTTCTTATAGAGTATTTAACCCCTTCGCAACTTCCTGCACATTCCATACAGAGTGTACAGCTTTCCATAGAATTGTTTTTATCAAATTTGTAGGGGCTTAATTTATATGGGCAGGAAAATGCACAATCAGGTTTATCACATTTAGGGTCACAGAGGGTTTTATTGTAAGATGAAAGCCACATAAATCCTACTCTGGCAAAGGCAGGTGCTACTCTTCCTATAGGGCAGAAGTATCTACAAAAAGCTCCATTGGCATAGACATAAGATACCAAGACAGCAAGTAAGAAAAATGTTAAGAAAAATAAGGCTGTAATAAAGGAATTCCTGAATAGTCCAGGAAAAACATACAGAGGTATCCAGTAGAAAGTAATAAGTAATGAAAATCCAATGTAAGGGTTTTTTAAAAATTTAGGTATTTTTTTCTTAAGTCCATATTTTGTTATTGTTCTGGACAAGAAACCGAAGGGACATACCATACAAAAGACATTTCCTAAAAATGGCAGAGTTATTACCATAAAGAATGGCCAGAAAAGGCCCCAGAATAAACCTGTAGTGAAGGCATTTTTTGGGGAGAACAAACCCCATAATATAGCATATATCACTAATAGCAATAAAAGACTTCTAAAAAAGTTTAGGAATTTGGGATTTCCAATAGTTTCATGTATAGAGTTGAACCTAAAAATATCATTTTTATCCCGCTCTAAAGTTAATTCATGAAACTTTCTCATTTTTTAAACCTCTTTAAAATTTGTAAGATGCTCTAACCATGTATGTTCTTGGTGGAGCTGGATAGATATAGTAGCTATCGGTTGTATCACTTTTTACGTATTGGGAAGCATACTTTTTATCAAATACATTTCTAACATCAAAAGAGACTTCAAATTTTTTGCCTCTTTCATAACCAACCATGAGGTTTGTTATATTTTTATAATCACTGTATTTCTCGGTATTTGCATTATCAACATAATAAGGTCCCCATGTATTGACTTCAACTCTGAATTTAAATCCTGACCTGAATTTTCCATTCATATACACGCTATACATATATTTTGGAATGTAATAAAGCCTTTTTCCACTGAAGTTATAGATATTTCCATTTCTATCCTGGAAGATAAAAGTATCATACTTGAAATCGTAGTAAGTATAAGAACCTCCTAAGAATACTCTATCAAGTATTCTAAATTTCCCTTCAAGTTCAAATCCTTTTTTAGTTGTTTTTCCAGCATTAACATAAATTCTTTCTCCATTTGAATCATAGGTCTGAACTATTTCTTTGTCTGTTTTCATCATAAATAAACTTGAGCTTATATAAACTCTGTTGTTTACGAACCTTGAACCTACTTCGTAGTTAATGGTTGTGGAAGCATCAAGGTTTGGATTTGCAAGGAGTTCACTGTCCTGAGGTGTTTGGAAACCTGTGGAAATAGTTCCATACATAGACCAGTTTGGTATGAATTTATAGACCACACCTATACGTGGACTTACCATATTCCATGTTTTTGATGCTTCGGTATGTTGTGGTGTGTCAAGTTTGCTATAGTAATATCCAGGATAGTATTTTAATTCATAATAAGCATCATTTTTAATATCAAACTTTACAGTATCAAACCTTATACCTAAGTCTACTATGGTTTTTTCTGTTGGATAAATAGTTTCCTGGAAAAATATACCTGCAGTGTAGTTTCTATTCTTTTGTTTGTCATAAAGTTGGTCTGTTGTATCTGTAAGAACATAATCTATAGGATTTCTAAAAGAAGCATTTCTACAGTAATCTACAGAACCGTCCTGTAAAACACAGACCTGATAGAGATACCTCTGTGTATCATAGTGGTCATATCTACCTTGAATACCAGTTAAGAGCAGGGCTTTTTTTCCAAATAGATGATGTTTTATCTCAAGTTGCGAGTCTATACCGCCAACATAGGAACCACCATCATTAATTCTTCCAAAAACAGGATGGTAATGTGTCCATCTTTGTAGATATACTGTTGATTTCCATGTTAAGTTGTTTGATATTTCTTTTGTATATTTATTGCTCCAGAAGAAAATCCTTGAATATCTTCCTGATTTTCTCCATGCACTTGAGGTTGCTTGAGTTGGGTCTTGCTCAAACTCTTCTTTGGTTAGACTTCCGGGAAGTTGTAAATCAGATTTTGTAAAACTTATCATTGTTTCTAAAGAAGAACTTTCATCTATTAACCATCCAAGTTTAACAGCAGTTTGAAAAGACTCAAATCTATTCCATTTTCTCCAGGAGTCTGATTTTCTATAAGAAAAACTGGCGTTATAAAATAGTCCTTCTCCATTGTTTCCACCATATAAGAGCCTTGACATGTAAGTTCCATAGTTACCATATCCAGCTCTAACTTTGAAACCTTGGAACTTGAAAGGATTTATTGTTATAAAGTTGACTACTCCACCAGCTGAGTTTGCTCCGTACAAAGTTGAGTTTGGACCTTTTACAATATCTATTTCCTCTAAAAGCTGAGGGTCTACAAAATCAAGTCTTGTAAAACCATCAGGGTCGGTTATTGGAACACCATCAAGGAGTATGTTTATCTCCCTCACTGCATAGGGAGCTTTTAGCCCTCCACCTCTAATGATTAATCTAACGTCGTATCCACCATTTTTTGTGGTTGCTTGAACACCTGGGAGACTTTCTAAAAATTCAGAAACGTTGTACTGTCTTTCCATTTCTATTTCGTCTTTGGTTACAGTTTCAACACCTGCAGGAATGTCAAGTTCCGGTCTTTCTACCCTTGTTGCTGTTATCTGGGTTTTCTCTAACTTGATAACCTCCTCTGCAAAGACTGTGGCAGAAATTAGACAAGAAATCAGTAAATGTTTTTTCATGACCCTGCCTCCATAAATATTAATTAAATATTGAATTTTAACATATAATTTTATGTTAAATTCACATAAAAATAAAACTTGTATTAAACAAATAAAATTTGTATTAACCCATATTACATTTAATTAATTATGAAAAGCACTTTGAAAGTAAAAGTAATTCTTGAGAAGATTTTTTTATTATGCATTGACATAGGACAAGAATTTTTACTTTAAATTAAAGAAAAATTCCTTTTAATTTTAAAAAGACCCAAAACCACAAAATTCAAATTACAAAAAAGTCTTGACTTTTATGAAAAAAAATTATATTTAGTATCCTCATTTAAGAAAGGGAGGATTGTTATGGATATTGAAAAAATCAGGGAAGAACTTCTGAAAAAAAGAGCTGAAATCCTTGAGTCACTTGCAAACAACAACAGTGAAGACCTCAATGAAAAAAGCGGTGTTGAAGATGCAGCTGATGTTGTTACCTCTGAACTAAGTAGAGAAACCATTTATAAACTTTCTCAGGCAGAAAGAGAAACATTATTTCAGATTGATATAGCACTCAAAAAGATAGAAAACGGAACCTATGGTGTTTGTGAAGAATGTGGTGCTCAGATTGGAGAAAAAAGGCTACAGGCAATACCATGGGTTAGATTATGTATAGATTGTAGCCAGAATGAAGAAGTTATGAAATCCTTTTCCAACAGGTCTGATGACCTTGGATTTTACCATATTATTCCAGGAACTATGGAAGACGAGGACACAGGAAAAATACCCGAGTAATGAACAAAAGACTTATTTTATTTTTTGGAATAGTAATTGGTGTAATAGGTTTAGACCTTTTCACCAAAGAATTAGCAGTAAGATATTTGTCTAATATAGAAAGGGTTATTATTATTCCAAACTATTTTGACCTTACACTTGTATGGAACAGGGGAGCTGCTTTTGGAATACTGGGACAGGCACCTGAATTTATTAGAAAACTAATTCTTATCGGTGCTTCTTCTATAGCTGCTATTTTGACAATTGCCTATGCATATTTTAAAAATACCAGATTGTCCACATTTGAACTTGTTGCTCTTGCTTTAATAGCAGGGGGAGCTATCGGAAATCTTTACGACAGGATTTTTATTGGTAAAGTAAGGGATTTTATTGATGTTCATATTTATTCTTACCACTGGCCTGCGTTTAATATTGCCGATAGTGCGATTACAATAGGTATTGTATTATTTGTTGTCTATGAATTGTTTTTCCGAAAAAGGTCATAAATTTTCATATCTACAAACCTGATATAATTAATCTGTTAATAACGGAGGAAAAGGGAATAAGATGATAGGTTATGTATTTAAAAAGATTTTTGGAACAAAAAACGAAAGGGAAATTAAAAAATTAAAACCAATTGTTCAGAAAATAAATCAGATAGAAAAAGAGTTAGACCAGCTTTCCAACAAAGAAATCAGAGAAAAAAGCCTACAGCTTATAGAAAAAGTCCGCTCTGATAAAGAGCTTAGCGATGCAATCACCAGAGGAGAAATAGTAGATATACTCCCTGAAGCATTTGCCCTTGTAAAAGAAGCAGCTAAAAGAACACTGGGTCTAAGACCTTTTGATGTTCAGCTTATAGGTGCTTTAGCCCTTCATAAAGGTAATGTTGCTGAGATGAAAACAGGGGAAGGTAAAACCCTTGTTGCCTCTATAGCAATATACCTGAATGCTCTTACCGGAAAAGGTGTCCATCTGGTAACAGTTAACGATTATCTGGCAAAAAGGGACGCCGTATGGATGGGCTCTATTTATAAGTTTCTTGGTCTTGATGTTGGAGTGATTAATACAAATCATCAATCCTTTAAGGTTGAATGGGTAGATGAGGACAAGTTCAATGAAGCTATTGAAAAAGATATGAGGGTCTGGCCTAAAGGCTTTGAGGGAGAACTTCTTCCATCGGAAAAATATAACATAGAAGCAAGGAAAAACTTCTTTACCCATGCTGTTGAAGCAGAAAGAAGAGGAGCCTATGAAGCAGATATAACCTATGGAACAAATAATGAGTTTGGATTTGATTATCTAAGGGATAATATGGTCTTTTCAATAGACCAGGTTGTTCAGGTAAAAGGACATCACTTTGCAATTGTTGACGAGGTTGACTCAATTCTGATTGATGAAGCAAGGACACCTCTTATTATCTCGGGACCCTCCGGTGAAGATGTTTCCATTTACTATATGGCAGATGCCTTTGTGAAAACTCTTGTTCCTGAAGAAGATTATATGGTTGATGAAAAAAATAAAACTGCAGTTTTAACAGAGAAAGGAGCAGAAAAAGCAGAAAAATATTTTAATCTGGAAAACCTGTATGACCCTAAAAATATAGACATACTCCATGCTATAACCCAGTCCCTCAGGGCAAACACACTATTCCACAGGGACGTTGATTATGTTGTAAAAGATGGACAGGTAATCATTGTTGATGAATTTACAGGTCGTCTTATGCCTGGTAGAAGATGGTCTGATGGTCTACATCAGGCAATAGAGGCAAAAGAAGGGGTAAAAATAGAGGCAGAAAACCAGACCTTAGCCTCAATTACATTCCAGAACTACTTCCGCATGTATGACAAACTTGCAGGTATGACAGGAACAGCAGAAACTGAGGCTGAGGAGTTCAAAGAGATTTATGGCCTTGATGTTCTGGTTATACCAACAAACAAACCTGTTATTAGAAAAGACTACCCAGACCTTGTTTATAAAACCAAAAAAGAAAAATTTGAAGCAGCTCTAAAAGAAATAGAAGAGCTTCACAAACAGGGAAGGCCTATACTGGTAGGAACAGCATCAATTGAGACCTCTGAGCAGCTTTCAGCCTTACTTAAGAAAAGGGGAATAAAACACCACGTTCTTAACGCAAAACATCACGAAAAAGAGGCTGAAATCATAGCACAGGCAGGAAGAATAGGTGCCGTAACAATAGCCACAAATATGGCAGGTAGGGGAACAGATATCCTCCTTGGTGGAAACCCTGAATTTCTTGCAAAAGAAATCCTCAGGAAAAAGGGACTAACTCCGGAAGAAGCTACAGAAGAACAGTTCAAGGAAGCATTAAAAGAGGCACAAAAAATAACAGCAGAAGAAAAGAAAAAAGTTATAGAACTTGGTGGACTTGCTGTAATAGGAACAGAAAGACATGAAAGTAGAAGGATTGATAATCAGCTGAGAGGTAGAGCAGGAAGGCAGGGAGACCCAGGTTCTTCAAGATTTTATCTCTCACTGGAAGATGACCTTTTAAGGCTGTTTGGTGGGGAAAAGCTTAAAAATCTTATGGACAGACTTAAAATTCCTGAAGGAGAGCCTATAGAAAGTTCAATGGTAACAAAGGCCATTGAAAATGCCCAGAAAAGAATAGAAGCCCAGAACTTCCAAATCAGAAAGAGACTTCTTGAATTTGATGATGTAATGAACAGACAAAGACAGGTTATTTACTCCCTCAGGAGAGACATTCTTGCTGGGGCAAACCTTAAAGATGAGCTTAAACAGTGGTTCTACGATGTTGCCCTTTACTATATAGACAAATACGCACCTGCAGAGGAATATCAGGAAAAATGGGATTTTGACGAACTGGAAAAAACATTTAAAGAGTGGCTTAA
>JALWLQ010000141.1 GCA_027084095.1 Persephonella sp. | reverse complement strand
TTTTTTTACCTGATTTCAGGTCGTAATACATTGAGGGATAATGTTTTGCAGTTGGAGGAATTAATTTTTCATAAAAGTTTTTTATATATTCCTCTGGAGAACTCCAGTTTAGCTTTATATTATTTGCCTTGGTGACTTCAAATATTTCATAAATAATATTGTTCATGATTTTTCTGGTTTCAGGATTTTCGGCAAGGCTACCATAATTGCACTCCAGCAATGCTCCCAACGGGTTAAGTGCACAGTTATAAAGAATTTTATCCCATAATATCTGGTAAACATCCGGAGCATAAGATGCAGGAATTCCCCCTTTTTTTAGAAAATTGATTAAAGGAAGAATTTTTTCTTCTGAAATTGTTCCTGAAGGGTCTCCAATCCTGACATCGTCTGCATTAACGGTGATTTCTGCACAATTCCCATTTATAACCTTTGAGCCAAAAATAACCCTTGCAAGCAAAACCCTATTTTCTCCAAACTTTTCAACTGCCTGTTCATAATTTCCATATCCGTTCTGGGCAATAACAAGTATAGTTTCATTTTTCATTAATGGAGAAAGCTGTTTTAGAGCTTTAGCAGTGTCATAAGATTTAACGGTAAGTATTACAAAATCTACTGGTGGTAGAGTTTCTGGTTTATCTGTAATACCATCCAATTTAACCTGATGATTTCCCCATATTCCTGTTACACACAGGATATTATCAGGAAATCTGTTTAGATATTCTAACTTAGTAATACCGTAAACTATGGCACCTGCCTTTTTTAAAAATGTTGCAAATGCAATACCAAGGGCTCCAAGCCCGAAAACTGCTATTTTCATAATCCCAGATATTTTGCAATCTCATTAAGGTTTGGTGGTAGTTCTATTGGCTTATCGCTGGCTTTTATTACTGTATCCGGATCTTTTAATCCGTTTCCTGTAAGTGTGCAGACTATTGTTTCACCACCTTTGAATAATCCTCTTCTATAAGATTTAATCACTCCTGCAATTGATGCTGCTGAGGCAGGCTCACAGAATACACCTTCCGAAGAGGCAACAAGCCTGTAAGCTTCTAATATTTCCTCATCTGATACAGCATCAATAAAGCCATTACTTTCCTGTGCAGCTTTTAAGGCAGGCTGCCAGCTGTAAGGATTTCCTATCTTAATTGCAGTTGCTATTGTCTGGGGATTTTTTATTGGAAATCCTTTGACTATTGGGGCTGCTCCCTCTGCCTGCCAGCCTATCATACGGGGTAGTTTTGTGGATTTTCCAGCCTGATAATATTCTTTGTATCCTTTCCAGTAAGCTGTTATATTTCCTGCATTTCCAACAGGGATAAAATGAAAGTCTGGGGCATCCCCAAGAACATCTATTATCTCAAATGATGCAGTTTTTTGACCTTCTATTCTAAATGGATTTACAGAATTCACAACCTCAACAGGAAATTTCTCTCCAATTTCCCTAACTATACTGAGAGCATCATCAAAATTTCCCATAAGAGCTATTATTTTTGCTCCATAAACCATAGCTTGAGAAAGCTTTCCAAGAGCAACAGCACCTTTAGGAAGAATTACATAGGCATCCATTCCTGCCCTTGCTGCATAAGCTGCTGCTGAGGCTGAGGTATTTCCAGTTGAGGCACATATTACAGCTGTTTTTCCTGCTTCTTTTGCCTTTGATATAGCAAGGGTCATACCTCTATCTTTAAAAGAACCTGTTGGATTAAGTCCTTCATATTTAAGGTATATTTTAAGGTCTAAATCTGGGGCTATTTTTTTAGCAAGATTTGGGGCTTCTATTAATGGAGTATTACCTTCGTGGAGTGTAACTATGGGGGTTTTGTCTGTAACAGGTAGATATTCTTTATAAGCTTTGATAATTCCTTCCCATTTACACAAGCCCAAATTTTATAATCCTCCAGAAATTATTAGAGTGATTATTATATCATTTTCCAGTTTCTTCTAAATTCATCTCTTTATAAAGCTCTTCTGTTATAGGTCCCTCTGCTTTCCTATTTATAAACTGCTGAACTATAGGGTCTGAATTGTTTTTGATTTCTTCAGGTGTTCCAATAGCGTAAATTTTTCCTTTATGTATCATTGCTATTCTGTCTGCTATTCCAAATGCACTATCAAGGTCATGGGTAACTACTATAGAAGTTACTCCTATTTTATCCCTGAGCCCCATAATTAGTTTATCTATCATTGCACTTGTTACAGGGTCTAATCCAGAGGTTGGCTCATCATACATTATGATTTCAGGGTTTGTGGATATTGCTCTGGCAAGGGATACCCTTTTCCTCATACCCCCCGAAAGTTCAGAAGGATAAAGTTCCTCAATTCCTTTTAGACCCACAAGTGCTAATTTTTCCTGTGCCAGTTTGTAAATCTCTTTTGCAGGCATATTGGTGTTCTCCAGGAAGTAAAACCCAACGTTTTCCCAGACTTTTAAACTATCAAAAAGGGCTCCTTCCTGAAATAGATAACCCATTTTCTTTCTAAAATCTATAAGCTCTTTATCTGTTAATTTTGTTATATCTGTTCCATCCACGATAATCTGACCACTGGTTGGCTTTAGTAGACCAATAATATGTTTTATAGTGGTGCTTTTTCCGCTACCACTACCACCCATAAGGACAAAGATTTCCCCTTCATAAACATCAAAAGAGATACCTTTCAGAATAAGCCTGTCTCCAAACTTTTTTGTAAGGTTTTTTACCTGTATTTTCTTCTTTTTTGTCTGCATAATAGGTTATTTTACTATATTCTTGACTATTGTTTTTACAGGAAAATTTCCATATAATATATATTCCTAAGCGAGAGTGGCGGAACTGGCAGACGCGAGGGACTTAAAATCCCTTGGCCGCAAGGCCGTGGGGGTTCGATTCCCCCCTCTCGCACCACTAAATCAAAGGTTTCGCAAAATTCCTTAATTTTTCCCTGTTTTCAAATTTTCACCAAAAAACTCACAATTCGGTGGATATACGGGGGGACAAACATATCTCTTTATTTAATCCCTATATGTTGAAAATCCAAAAACAAATCTAATGTCACGTTTTTAAAATACGGTATTTTCGGGACACTTGTCATATTATTGATTTATTTTTATATTAAGCAAATAGAGATAAAGTTA
>JALWLQ010000140.1 GCA_027084095.1 Persephonella sp. | reverse complement strand
ATATTTAAGTCCTATAAATACCACCCTGTAAACAAAAAACATAACTACTGTAAAAAATCCTATATTTAGCGCAATAAGGAATAATGCAAAATTAGACCTTCTTTCTTCAGGTGGTTTTTGGTTATTTCTTATAACCATAATTACATAGCTACCTATTCCAGCTGCAAGGATAAGAATAAGCAGTATCAAAATATCTGTTGAGTGGAGGTCTCCCACCTGAGATAAAACGCTTTCAGGAGTATCCTGATGTAATCTAAGTTTTCCAGCTTCATCCATTTTAACACCTCCTATTTAAGCCAGATGTATTCGCTTCTCTCTGGCCCTGTGGAGAGCATCACTACAGGAACTCCTGTTTCTTCTTCTATTGTATTTATAAAGTCCCATACTTCTGCAGGTAATTGTGATTTATCTTTTAAACGGAATGTGCTTTTGTCCCAGCCTTTAAGGGTCTTATATACAGGTTTACAGTTTTCAAGAATTTTCAAAGACGCCGGAAAATCTTTTATTATCTGACCTTCATATTCATAAGCTACAGCAACTTTTATCTCATCAAAATGGTCTAAAACATCAAGCTTTGTGATTATAAGACCATCCATGCCATTTATTCTTGCCGCGAACCTAAGAGCTACAAGGTCAAGCCAGCCACATCTTCTTGGTCTGCCTGTTGTTGTTCCGTATTCATTTCCTTCATCTCTGAGTTTCTGACCTATTCCATCATTTAGCTCTGTTGGAAATGGTCCTGCACCTACCCTTGTAACATAAGCTTTACTTACACCGTAAACTTTTGCCTGTCCTATTAGCCTTGGGGAAACTCCAGTTCCATTGCAAAGTCCAAGGGCTGAAGCATTTGAAGATGTAACATAAGGATATGTTCCCATATCTATATCAAGCATTGTTCCCTGAGCACCTTCAAATAAAACACTTTCCCCTTTTGCTAAAGCATCATGGAGCATTAAAGATGTGTCTGCCACAAGCTCCTGAACTTTTTCAAACATTCTCATTGTGTCTGAATAAACCTCATCTACAGTCAGGTCAAAGGTTTCTCCGTATATCTTTTCTGCTATCTCTTTGGCTTCATTTAACGCACTTTCAAGTCTGTTTTTAAAATATGGAGGGTCAAACAGGTCAACCATTCTTATACCTGTTCTGGCATACTTTGCCATATATGCAGGGCCTATGCCTTTTAGAGTTGTTCCTACTTTATCTTTACCTTTCTTCTTTTCTGAGAGACCATCAAGGATTTTATGGTATGGAAAAACTATATGTGCCCTATCACTTATAAAAAGCCTTCCTTTAAAATCATTACCGACTACGTCACTTACTTTATCCATCTCAGCTATAAGCTCTTCAAGGGCAACAACAACACCATTTGTAATTAGATTTTTCTTGCCTTCTCTGAGAATTCCAGAAGGAATAAGATGTAATGCGTACTTTTTATCTCCTACAATAACGGTGTGCCCTGCATTACTACCACCCTGATATCTGACAACATAATCATAATCAGGGGTTAAAAGGTCAACTATTTTACCTTTTCCTTCATCTCCCCATTGGGAGCCAAGGATAACAAGGCTATTTCCCATTAATTTCCTCCTGTATCGGTATAAACAAACTCTTTAATATCCTTTCTTTTCCAGTGGCCAATAGATGGCATACCTTCAATAAATTGTTTTTGTATATGTATAAGCTTATTAATTCCTAATTTTCCATATTCAAGCATTTTGTCAAACTCTTCCTGTGTAAAGGAGTATTCCTCTCCTGTAGCCTGTATCTCAACAAAGTTTCCGCTTCCTGTCATAACAAGGTTCATATCAACTTTTGCAGCTGAGTCTTCCTTGAAATTCAGGTCTAAAACAACCTCTTTACCTACAACCCCTGTAGAAACTGCGGCAACATAATCTTTAAGTGGATTTTGCTGGACAACTCCGCTTTCTGTTATTTTTATCATTGCATCGGCAACAGCTATAAATGCTCCTGTTATTGAAGCAACCCTTGTTCCGCCATCTGCCTGAATAACATCACAATCAACCCAGAGGGTTCTTTCCCCTAATTTTTTCAGGTCAACTACACCTCTTAATGACCTTCCGATTAGCCTTTGAATTTCCTGTGTTCTACCGGAAGGCGCTCCTCTGACAACCTCTCTTATATTTCTACTTTCTGTAGACCTTGGAAGCATTGCATATTCTGCTGTAATCCATCCCTGCCCTGTTCCTCTAAGGAATGGTGGGACTTTTTCTTCTATTGATGCAGTAATAATTACTCTGGTATTTCCCATCTCAATAAGGACAGAACCTTCTGCATAGATGTTAAAATCCCTGATAATTTTTATTGGTCTAAGCTGGGTTGGACTTCTTCCGTCTGGACGCAAGACAAACCTCCAATCATTTTTACAAACACAAAATTTTATCATAACTATCCATTGAAAAGTTAGATTTCGGCAATAAGTTGTAAATAAAAAAAGGAGGGCACCATGAAGGAATTAAAAGCACTTTCAAATGAAACAGCTAAACTCAGTAAAAGGATTGTCTCCATTGAAAAGCATATGGAACAGGTTTCAAAAAAATTAGAGGAAATTGATAAGCAGCTGATTTCTGTAAGAAATGAGCTTACCCAAAAGGAAGTAAAAATTATTGAGCTTTCCCGCAGGATTAGAGAATTAGAGCATGAACTGCATGAAACAAGACAGAAGATTAAAAAGCATAGGAAACTGCTTCAACAGGCTGATAGTCCAAGGGAATATGAAAAATATCTAAAAGAAAGGGATAAATTAGTTGCAAAAGCTACTCAAATAATGGAAGAGATTGAAAAACTTCGCTCAGAGTATCAGGACTTAATCTTTGAGGAAGACAAACTTCTGGAAAAAGAAGAAGAACTGGAAAAAGAAAAGGTTAAACTACAACAGGAATATAACTTTCTCTTAAAAGAACTGGAAAACCTGTCTGAAAGATTAAACAGACTTATTCAGAAACAAAAAGAAAGACATAATCTATAACTGATTTTCCTTAAATTTAATTAGTTCAGTTATTGTTTCATTAACAGGGGCTTTTAGCCCCTTTTTTTCTGCCAGTTTTACTATTGCACCATTAAGGGCATCTATCTCTGTTTTTTTACCTGATTTCAGGTC
>JALWLQ010000139.1 GCA_027084095.1 Persephonella sp. | reverse complement strand
AAAGCAGAACTAAATAATGGAGTTTTAAAAATAGAAATTCCAAAAACTATGGAAAAAATTGTTATTACAAAAACTACTATTATTATCAGGAGGTAAGAATGCTAAATCCATTTGAGGATGAACAGGTAGAAATCCCTATACCAGAAGAACTGCCATTACTACCTGTTAGAGACCTTGTTATATTTCCATATATGGTCTTTCCAATATTTGTTGGAAGACCTTTTTCAATCAAGGCTATAGAGGAAGCAATAGAAAATCATGATAGATATATATTCCTTGCCCTCCAGAAAGATAAAGATATAGAAGAACCTGGAGTTGATGATGTTTATCCTGTTGGAACAGTAGCAACAATCCTCAGAATGATGAGACTTGATGATGACAGAATAAAAATTCTCGTTCAGGGAACTGCAAGGGCAAGGATAAAGGAATTTAGAAAAGAAGATGGAATGTATAAAGTAAAAATAGAAGTTCTTGAAGAGCCTGAAGTTCCTGAAGAAAATATTGAGGTAGAAGCCTTAAAACACTCTATAAAAGACCTTATAGATAAAGCAATAGGGCTTGGGAAACAAATCATTCCTGACCTTCTTGACATTATCAAATCTGTTGATGAACCTGGAAAACTTGCAGACCTTGTTGCATCAATACTTGACCTGAAATCTGAAGAAGCACAACAAATCCTTGAGATTACCGACCCACTGGAAAGACTTAGGAAAGTTCATGATTTACTCCTGAAAGAAGTGGGTCTTCTTGAAATACAGCACAAAATAAGAACTGCAGCCAGAGAGTCTATGGAAAAAGACCAGAGGGAATACTTCCTTAGACAACAGATAAAGGCTATTCAGGAAGAACTTGGGGAAAAGGATGAAAGACAGGAAGAGATAGAGCAGTATCAGAAAAAAATAGAAGAATCAGGAATGCCTGAAGAGGTTAGGAAAGAGGCTGAAAAGCAACTTAAAAGACTGGAAAAAATGCATCCTGATTCTGCAGAAGCAGGAGTAATCAGAACATACCTTGACTGGCTGGTTGAACTTCCATGGAATAAAAGAACAAAAGACAGATTAGACCTTAAAAGAGCCAAAAAAGTTCTTGATGAAGACCATTATGACCTTGATAAAGTAAAAGAAAGAATTCTTGAATATCTTGCCGTCCAGAAGCTAAAAAAAGACAAGGCTGTAAAAGGCCCCATCCTGTGCTTTGTGGGTCCTCCAGGTGTTGGTAAAACTTCTCTGGGTAAATCCATAGCCAGAGCACTGGGAAGAAAGTTCGTAAGACAGTCCCTTGGTGGTGTTAGAGACGAAGCAGAGATTAGGGGACACAGGAGAACTTATGTAGGTGCAATGCCTGGAAGAATAATACAGGGAATAAAACAGGCAGGAACAAAAAATCCTGTTTTTATGCTTGATGAGGTTGACAAACTTGCTTCAGATTTCAGGGGAGACCCTGCATCTGCACTCCTTGAGGTTTTAGACCCTCAGCAAAACAAAGAGTTTGTTGACCATTATCTTGGTGTTCCTTTTGATTTATCAGAAGTGATGTTTATATGCACAGCAAACAGAATTGACACCATCCCAAGACCTCTTTTAGACAGAATGGAAATTATCAGAATTCCTGGATATTCAGAAGAGGAAAAACTTTATATAGCTAAAAATTATCTTATACCACGCCAGATGAAAGAAACCGGTCTAAAGCCAAAATATGTTGAGTTTACAGATGCAGGATTAAAGTTTCTAATCCGACACTATACAAGAGAAGCTGGAGTAAGAAGTCTTGAAAGACAGATAAATGCTGTTTTAAGAAAAATAGCTAAGGAAATAGCCCTCACAGGCAAAAAGAAAAAATATAGAATTACAAAATCTCTGGTTAAAAAATTCCTTGGTGCACCTCTTTATATGCCTGAAAAAGAGCTTCAGGATGAAGTGGGAGTTGTAACAGGACTTGCATGGACTGAGGTAGGCGGAGAGATACTGAAAATAGAAGCTACAAAAATGCCAGGAAAAGGCCAGCTTATCCTGACAGGTTCCCTTGGTGATGTTATGAAGGAATCTGCCATGACAGCCCTTTCCTATGTAAAATCAAAAGCAGAAGAATACAAAATTGACCCTGAGCTATTCCAGAAATATGATGTTCACGTCCACGTTCCTGCAGGAGCAATACCAAAAGATGGACCTTCAGCAGGTATATCCATTGCAACAGCAATATGTTCGTTATTTACAGAGTTACCTGTCAGGGCAGATGTTGCAATGACAGGAGAGATAACCCTCAGGGGAAAAGTTCTGCCTGTAGGTGGATTGAAGGAGAAAATACTTGCAGCAAAAAGAGCCGGTATAAAAGATGTTATTCTGCCTAAAGACAACAAAGATGAAGTTATGGAAGACCTTCCACCATTTGCCAGAAAGGATATAAATCTGATATTTGTTGAGCATGTTGATGAGGTGTTCAAAATTGCAATAAAAGATTTTGAAAAAAGAATAAAACAAAAAAGAAAATCCAGAAAAAAATAGGTGTATTAGTTGATAAGAAAAGCTACAGTAAAGGACGCCCAGGATATTTTTAATATACTGCAAGTATATGCAATAAAAGGTATTCTTCTACCAAGAAGCTTAAATAGTATTTACGAGAATATAAGAGATTTTTTTGTGTATGAACAGGATGGAAAAATTGTAGGTATTGGTTCTTTGCATGTATTCTGGGAAGACCTTGCAGAAATAAAATCCCTTGCTGTTTTAGAGGAATACCAGCATCACGGGATAGGGAAAAAAATAGTTGAAGAATGTATAAAAGATGCAAAAGCCCTTGGAATAAAAAGGGTTTTTGCTCTTACCTATGTTCCTGAATTTTTTCAAAAACTGGGATTTAAAATTGTTGATAAATCAGAATTCCCCCAAAAAGTCTGGACTGAATGTATCCACTGTGTAAAATTCAACGAATGCAAAGAAGTTCCTGTATTACTGGAGTTACAGTCAACTACCTCTGTCTAAAGACAAAGGCTTGTAAGTGAGGTTAGCTATGGGAAAAGTTAGCCAACCCCCTTACATTAGGCTGGTTGACAACAGCCCACACAGGGAGACTTGCTACCCTGTGCCCCAGTCTCTCTTTTTGAGAGACCAAATAATTAATTGCTATATTCCT